>NZ_FMXO01000009.1 GCF_900104215.1 Desulfonatronum thiosulfatophilum
AGGTTCCCTGACAATTCCTTGAGTACATGCCGTCTCCAAACACCCCGGGCGGATGGTGCGACGCTCCTGTTTTCCCATCGCACCAATGGCAGATTTCCCCATGTAGTTGCAGGGTCACCTCCGCCAGTTTGCTGTAACGAGGCCGAAGCGAGTTCACTTGCGTTAAGGCCTGCACTCTGTCTCGGCCTTTCGGCCTTCTTCCGGCTCGCTTGGCGTCTCGGGTCACCCCTGCTCGCCGAGCCTGGACTTCGTGGTGAACAGGCAATTACCACGGTGGGAACTTTGCATCCCACTGGAATCGCCAGGACTTCGCCTGGCGCACAACTATTCAGCATATTCTTAAAGTACGCAGGATTGGTCCGGCTTGCCTTGATTTTGCGGTCTCGCATGTTTGACTGAGCCAGGATTCGTTCATCAACCATTGCCAAGCACTTGAAGCTCCAAATGCTGTTTATTCACGTAATGGTTTGATGTTACGAAGCCGGCGAAGGAGTCTGCGAGACCGCAAAATAAAGGCAAGCCGGACCTTAGTAGTTACTCCAGCGTAAACTTTGCTCCTGCCCCGCCCCGTCCAGTCATTCATCCTATCATTGATTTCATCTCCAAGGCCGCCATGAAGGGCTTGCTCAGATACACCGGAGCCGATCATTGACCGATTCACTGCAAGTTGTTTGCAACGGCAATATTCGCCCTCACAATTGCTTCATTTTCTGAAACATGTTCAGAAAACCCGGATTGGCGTGGCAAAAGCCGCAGAGGGAATTGGAGAGGGAGATGTAACGGTTGTATCTCAGTTCTTCATGCAGTCTGGCAGGTTCGTTGTAGATTTGGCTCAAGGTTTCAACCAGCGGCGCAAGAGGAACAAAGCGCCTTTCGCACAGCCTGCAACTTCCCAGGCAATTCAGCATGACGGCGAGATCAAGTATTATATCCGGATCTTTGGAAAGTTCTTCGAACAGGGATTCGAGATCCCTCGGCAGGATTATGTTTAGCATGACGCACTCGCATTCAAGATGATTATGTTCCGGAAAATCAACTTTTTCCTGTTCCAATGCCGACCTGCCTGAAATGCATTCCTTAAGCGCGGCGGGCCTGGCTTCTTCCGGTTGCCGGACAGAGCAAAAAAGTTGCCGGAGTAGAGCCTCCGGAGATCATAAATGGAATGTAACGCTGATTCCTGCCGAAGCAATGTAATTGACTGTTTGACTGCTGTCTGTCAGCGCGCCTCAAGCCATGTATTGCTCGCGCAGCTTCCCGGGAGTACACTTTAATCAAACTGACAAATGGATTCTTCCCGGCCACGGCGTTACGCGCCTCAGGAAAAGGAGTTTGTAGCTATGTCATTGACCAGACTCAGCCAATGCCTGGAACACTTTCCCTCCGGATCGGCCGTCGGCTGCTTCAGCGTCTACAGCCTGGAAACACTGCGGGCCGTGGTGGTCGCGGCGGAAACGGAGCGCAAGCCCGCGGTCATTTCCCTGGATGCCGTCGATGTGCTGCATGTGGGCCTCGGCCCGTTGGCCCAGGCCGCCCTGTTCGCAGCACGAAAGGCGAATATCCCCATGACCGTGCATCTCAATCACGGCCGAAGTCTGGCTGATATCCGGGAGGCTTTGGAACTGGACCTGCCTTCAGTGATGTTTGATGGTTCAAACCTTGAATTTACCGAAAACGTCCGACTGACCCGCCAAGCCCGAGACTTGGCTCACGAATCCGGGGCAGAGATCGAAGGCGAGTTTGGTCCCCTATGCTCAACCCACCAGCAAATTTCACAGGTATTGGACTTTCTTGATCGCACTGAGATCGACTTCCTGGCTTTTTCGGTCCCCAAGGGACTCTCCCTGTTGGAATACGCCGGGCGCATCGAACTGCTTGCCGAACTTGCCGCAAAAACCAACGTGCCCCTGGTCCTGCACAATGGCAGTCGATTACCGGAATCCTTGCTCTGCCAAACCCTGGAATTCGGGATACGCAAAGTAAACGTTCACACCGACATTCTGCGCGCTTTGGGCCAGGGACTGCGCGATCTCATGCCTGAGGAACAGGACAACCCGTTGCCCCGCCTTAGTTTGATCACCAAAGAGATCCAGTGGCTGATCGCTCAGCATATTCGCATCTTCTCCACGAAGCGCTGATTGCACTCTCCTCCTGCAAATTCAACAACGCGCTGCTGATCGTCTGCAAAATTTGGTTGAGGCGAAAATCTAAGCGATTCTCACTTGCGCCGGGCGTGCCAGTCGGTTGCCTCCTCTTGCGACGGGTCCGGGACGATGGTGTCGCCCATGATCCTTCCGATATACTGATCTTCGCCAATTGAGAATAAAATCCGGTTTCCCCGCAAACGCAAACCCGTAAGTTCCGTCCTCGAACCATTGATAACAGCATGGCCCTTAATCTGCTGGAAGGTTTGGGTGAATGAAAGTGCAAATTCACTGTGATCCGGCGCCCTGACCGTCCAATCGCCCTCCACCCGTGCCGGCACGATCCAGAGATAAACGGCGTGTCCGGCAACTATTTCGGCCTGATCAGGAATCCAGTCCCCCATGTCGAAAGCATGCGAGACGATCCGCGTACCCGGAGCCATGTCCTTCAGAATTATCGGCTTCAATCGCAGATTGAGCGCGGGCAGCAGATACATCGTCAGGACCGTGGCATCTGAAAAATCCATCCCGAACAAGTCCCCTTCCAGGAAAACGGTACGATCCTCGACACCGTCTCTTCTGGCGCTCTCACGACCTTCGGCCACCCGTTGCGGATCGAGATCGATTCCAAGGGCAAGACGCGCATCAAAGTCCCGTATCGCCGCGACGACAATCCGGCCGTCCCCCGACCCCAGATCAACGACAAAATCGTCGTCATGCACACCCGCCATCTCCAGCATGCGCTGCACGACCTCATGCGGAGTGGGCACGTATCCGACATCGAGTTCTGGCGGCGAGGAATCCGCCCCGTGAACCAGAAACACTCGACCAGTCGAAATCATGAACATGACGAGAAAAAGACAGAATCCGACCATAAGCCGCCAGAGCCGTCCACCAGTATCATGGTACGACGTTAACATCCTGCACCTCCTTTCCCCAGTTTTACACGTTCGAATAGAATCTTTGACCAAGATTATTCTGATTGCTCAGGAATTTCCAGAGCGACATCGAACTACTTGAGCAACTATGACTACGCCCCTATTTATGCCTATGCAGGCCTCGATCAGAATGATAAGCATCCCTGTTGGAAAAACAAAAAATGGTTGGAAGCACTTGTGCTTCCAACCTAAAATTGTTTGACGTCTCCAAGGGAATTCGCCCCCCGTTACCGTAACGGACAAAATTTGTACGATTTATTATTTGTTGGATCCTGGATAAAACTGGCCTAACAGCAGGAAAAGGGTTTAAAAAAAAGTCCCAGCGAGATCCTGCGAAAGAGACGGGCCTGATGAACTGAGTAGGTCACCAGCACATTGCCAGCGATTCATTTTGACGCTCTTTGCGGGGGGGAAGTCCGTATGAGATTCCGTATCGACTTCCTGTAGTGTCAAACTTCCGCGCTGAATTTTCCCTGGCCCGGGAGTGACATTGCCTTGCCAACGCGTTATGAACGCGGAACATTGCAAGTTGATACCGCACCTTGTCCCGCTCAACTTGATGAACCAGGCCTTTGAGCCAGTTCCACGCAAAGGAAGGCAAAGCAAGTGAGCGCAACCCGCCGTACAACAATCAGGCGCTACGGCTATAATCATGTTGTAAAAACATAACTCGGAACAATCATGAACAAACGTTGTACATTCTACCTGTTGGCGCTCTTGCTTCCTCTGTTCCTCCTGACCTTTGCCCAGGCGGACGCATCCGCCCAGACATCCAGCGAATCCAACACCTACAGCAAGGAAGAAATCCAGAACGCCGTTGAAGGCTTTTTTGCAGGTACGACCAGAGGGCTCGCGGAAATACTGGAGCGCATCTTCGCTGACTACGGCCGCCCCCAAGGCTACATCCAGGGCGAGGAGGCCGGAGCCGCTCTGGTCGTAGGGCTGCGTTACGGCCAGGGCTTCCTACACCTCAAGGGTATGGAGCCAGTCCAGGTCTACTGGCAGGGACCATCCGTTGGTTTCGACATCGGTGTCAATGTCGCGAAGAACTTTACCCTGGTCTACAACCTGACGGATCCCAATTTAATATTTCAGCGATTTCCCGGACTGGACGGCAGCGCCTACATTGTCGGTGGCCTGAGCATGAATTACCAGAAAAGCAACGAGATCGTCCTGGCCCCAATCAGGACCGGAATGGGCCTACGCCTTGGAGCGAGCGTTGGCTATCTGCACTATACCGAACGGAAGCATATGAACCCATTATGATCCAACAGAGTCAGCGAACCTTGCCCGCAAGGATCCTGCAAGCTCAACGTTGATTTACTCGTCACTGCGTAGATCGTGGTCATGATGCCGGTACCGGCATCATGACTGGTTTGGCCAAATAGTTCTTCATCCCGGTCTCATGGAAAATTTTCCTAAAAAAAAGCCCCCAAAGTTGCAGCTTTGGGGGCTTAGTACTTCCGCCGGCACTTCCGCCGGCTCTGGCTATGGTCAACAGGCTTGCTACCTGTTGTTGTAATTGGCGTCCCCAAGGGGATTCGAACCCCTGTTACCGGCGTGAAAGGCCGATGTCCTGGACCAGGCTAGACGATGGGGACATTTTGTTGGGTTTGGCTGGGGGACTAGGATTTGAACCTAGGTTGACGGAGTCAGAGTCCGTAGTCCTGCCGCTAGACGATCCCCCAACGCAAAGTCCGTAGATATATGGGAAAGAGGATCGCTTGTCAACATTTTTCTTCTCTAAAATAAAATTTAGAACTAGCTCCTGACAAACCAATTTATTGCAGCATTCGCTAGGCGGCTGCAGCCAAACGACGAGTCCGCTTTTTGAGAAAATTGATTTTCCGGCGCAACTGATCGCGATCCCGGCGCTGGGTGCTGGGGAGCTGGTCCTTTTCGGCGCGCAGTTCGCGAACCTGCCGCTTCAAGGCCCAGATTTGCTCCTTGTAAGGCGATGGCCCCTTGTGGTTCTCGTCCGTGCTGAAGCCAAGAGCTTCTCGGACAGCTACCACCAGTGCTTCTTTGTCCATCCCGCTGGCCCCGGTGATCTGAGGAATCTTGGAAATGCACAGTTCTCGAAGTTCCTTGGCGGTCATCTTATCCAAGGGCTTTTTCAGGACAATATCAGTCGCCTCGCTCATTCCGTTCTCCTTAAAACGACCGGACAACTTATGTTCCGATCTCGTTGAATTACTAATCTCTATTTTTTTGCGCCCGTGTTTCTTCAACAAGGCGAACATAGGCTCTGTAGCATCGTTCAAGTGCCGGGACTGCGGAAAAGCTTCCGGCATCATGTCCCAGATCTCCCGCGGTAAATCCCGCGTCATCAAATGCTTGGCGCGGCGAGCGGGATCGAACTTCCCTCCCCCGAACCAGCGTCTGGGCAATCGCGTCCAAGGGAGAACGGCCATTTAGCAGATCAAGACGAACTTTGTCAAAGCATTTTTCACCCAAAGCCGCATTAACCGCCTCAAGAATCGCCGAAGTCTGGAAGTGGATCTCCTGCATTGCCATGGGATCGTCCACGCCCAGAAGCAAGGTGGTTTTGTTGTGACCGAGTGGTCTTGCCAGTTCCGCCACATGGTCTCCGACAATTTTGCTCCAGGACGTCCACATTCTGGCCAGACGCAGTCGGCGGCGATGCTCCGGATCGCTCCAGAGCCCGTGCAAAATCTCTCTGGCTTGATATGCCATAGCCGCTGTTCCAGTGCATTGCCCGGCTCCCTGCTATCGCCGGCGGGAGAGCAGGGGCAGCTTGCCCTTACCGTGAATTAGACCTTGGCCGCCGTCCGTAAATCGTCCGTGGCGTCCGTGCTTTCCCAAGTAAAATCAACGTCTTCGCGCCCGAAATGACCATAGATCGAAGCTTTCTTGTAGATGGGGCGCTTCAGGTCCAGGCGCTTGCTGATGAAAAAGGGACGCAGGTCGAAAACTTCGAGCACGGCCTTGGTCAGCACCTCATCCGAAACAACTCCCGTGCCCCAGGATGTGACCAGGGTGGAGATGGGCTCCGCCACGCCGATGGCATAGGCCACCTGGACCTCACAGCGTTCGGCCAGGCCAGCGGCCACCACGTTCTTGGCGATATAACGGGCCATGTAGGCTCCGGAACGATCCACCTTGGACGGATCCTTTCCGGAAAACGCGCCTCCCCCATGGTTGCCCATGCCGCCGTAAGTATCTTGGATGATCTTGCGTCCCGTCAGGCCGCAGTCCGCAAGCGGACCGCCGAGCACAAAGCGTCCGGTGGTGTTGATGTAGATTCGCATCTTCTCATCCACCATCTCTTCAGGAAGGACCTTGAAGATGACCTCTTGCTTGACGGCGTCCACCAGGTCGACATGGGCGATGTTTTCATCGTGCTGACAAGCGATGACCACGTTGTCGACCCGCTTGGGCTTGCCATTCTGGTATTCGATGCAAACTTCGGTTTTGCCGTCGGGCCGCAGGAAATCCAAAATTTTCTTTTTCCGAACGTACGCCAGACGTCTGGAAAGCTTGTGGGCATAAAAAATTGGAGCCGGCATCAAGGTCGACGTTTCATTGACCGCAAAACCGAACATCATGCCCTGGTCCCCGGCGCCCTGCTCTTCCGGCTTTGTCCTGTTCACGCCTACGGCAATGTCCACGGACTGCTTGTCGATGGAGGACACAACGGCGCAAGTGTCAGCGTCAAAGCCCATTTCCGAATTGACGTATCCGATGTCCCGGACGGTCTGGCGCACGATGCTGGGCAGGTCGGCGTAGGCGTTGGTGGAGATCTCGCCGGCAATGAAGGCCAGGCCTGTGGTCACCAGCGTTTCGCAGGCCACGCGGGCATCGGGGTCCTGGGCAATAATGCAGTCCAGCACGGAATCGGAAATCTGATCCGCGACTTTGTCCGGGTGACCTTCGGTGACGGATTCCGAAGTGAAGAAATAGGAACTGGTATTCCCGTGCATGTTCGCTCCTTCTTAGGGGTGTTCTTTTTTATCCGGGCTGATGATGCCGCCGGAAACAAGCAGCTTGAATGCGTCTTCAACACTCATCTCCATAGGGATCACCGACTGTTCGGGGACCATCAGGAAAAAACCCGATGTGGGATTGGGAGTCGTAGGGACAAAAACATTGAGCACTTTTTGTTTCGTCTTGCGCTGGATCTCCCCGGTTGCGAAACCCGTGACGAACCCCAGCGCATAACTTCCATCCTTGGGGTATTCAACCAGGACCACTCGCTGAAAATCCTGGGGCGACCGATTGAAAATGGTTTCCACAAGCTGTTTCACGGCAAGATAAAGCTTGTTCACCAGGGGAATGGTCTCGATAACCCTGTCCCAGACTTCCACAAGCTTCCGGCCCATGTAGTTGCGGACAGCGAATCCGGTCAGGAGCACGGTAAGGAAGAGGAGGATCAATCCCAGGCCGGGAATGCGGAAGGGCAGAAAATTCTCCGGCTGAAAGGGTTCCGGCAGGAACCGCAAAAAACCGTCCACGAAATTGAACAGAACACGCAGGAAGAAAAAGGTCGCCATGACCGGAGTCAAGAAAAGAATCCCGGCCAGGAGGTTCACCCTGATGAAATTTTTCAACCTGAACCAGCAGCCGCGTGGTTGAAGATCTTCATTCATTGCCAAATTTATTAAAATCAGGCCCGGCATTCGCCGTCTGAACAATTTTATTTGTCCTGTCCACCAGCACCACTCGCGGCTGCAACTGATCAATCTCATCCGGCTCCAGCCAGGAGTAGGCCACGATGATGATCAGATGCCCGACATCGCCTTTTAAGGCGGCCGCGCCGTTGAGACATATCTCTCCCGGCTCGCCGACGATGGTATAGGTGCGCAACCGTTCTCCATTATTCAGATTGTACACTTCCACCTGCTCATGGGGCAGAATCCCGGATGCTTCCAGGAGGGCCGGACAGACGGACAAGCTCCCTTCGTAGTCCACCCGGGCCGCGGTAACGGTGGCCCGGTGGATTTTCCCGATCATAAAACAACGTAGCGCCATATTATTGTCCCTGCGTATTGATTAAAATATTGTCAATCAAGCGGGCGCCCTGGAATTGAACGGCCACCGCCACCAGAGCCGCGCCGCTCACCTCTTCCAACGGGTACAGCAGCTCCGGTTCCACGATGGCCATGTATTCCACCCGTCCCAAAGGCATCTCCCGGGCATAGAATTCACCCAGCGCGGCCAGAAGCAGGCTCGCCTCTGTCTCGCCGTCGCCGACCCACTGCTGCACTTGACGCAACCCGCTGTAGATGGTCGGTGCCTGCGTCCGTTCGGCCGGATCGAGATTCACGTTCCGGGAACTCATGGCCAGCCCGTCGGATTCGCGAACAGTCGGCCTGGATCGAATTTCCACCGGAAAATTCAGATCCTGGACCATACGCTGGATCACGGCCAGCTGCTGCCAATCCTTTTGGCCGAAAACAGCCAGGTTGGGACAGGTCAACATGAGTAGCTTGGCGACCACCGTGGCCACGCCCCGGAAATGGGTCGGCCGCTGCACCGCGCACAATCCCCTGCACAGCGAAGGCGCTTCCACCCACACGGCATGGTTTGAAGGAAACATGTCCTCCGCACTGGGCATGAACAGGACATCCACGCCAAGGTCTTCGGCAATTTGGGTGTCGCGATCGAGATTCCGGGGATACTGCCGCAAATCCTCCCGCGGCCCGAACTGGGTCGGGTTCACGAACAGGCTGACCATCAACAAATCCGCTTGAGATTTGGCCCAGGTCATCAAGGACGTATGGCCGTCATGGAAATAGCCCATGGTCGGAACGAGAGCCAGGCGCTTGCCCGCGCAACGCTGCTGCATGCTCCATGACTGCATCTGGATCGGCTGAGTAATGATTTGCATAGTGCACCGCCAAGGTATCTTAAAACGAAAATCAGCCCTAATGGTGAATCAACAGGAATTCATCCCATTACCTAATGGAAAAATGATACATGCAATTCCCGTCACCCGCCAGCCTTTCTCCGCCGGTCATCCATCCGGAACCGGATCAGGGCATGCTGCCGATTCACGGTATTCGACCCTTTCCAAGCACAGGCCCCGCGCCGGGGCTGTGGCCGGCGCAGACGCCCGCGAGCCCTGTCGGAGAATGGCCTCCACCTGGTCAGCACAGAGCTTTCCTTTGCCCACCGTGACCAGGCAGCCCATCATGTTCCGGACCATTTGCTTCAAAAACCCGTCCGCCGAAAAAAACCATACTGTTTCATTCGGCCTTCCTCCGATCTCGGGATGAACGTCAAAGACCGTCCGCACCGTGCTGCGGACCGGGGTGCCCCGGTTCTGGAAGGCGGACCAGTCCCTGCGTCCGACAAGGTACTTCGAGGCCTGAACCATGGCTTCCAGATCCAGACGGCCGACTGGCCAGACGTACCCCTTGCGCTGAGGCAGGACATATGTCGGCTCGGTCCACAGGGTATAGCTGTAGGTTTTGCGATTCGCGTCAAAGCGGGCATGGAAGGAGTCGGGAACGATTTGGACCTCGACAACACAGACATCCTGCGGCAACAAGGCGTTCAAGGCGCGTTGCCAGGGCAGATTGCCGCGCCTGGCCGGCACCTGAACGTGGGCCACCTGACCCAGGGCATGAACCCCGGCATCGGTCCTGCCGGCTCCATGCACTCGCACAGGCCGTCCCACCAATTGAGCGAGAGCCTTTTCAAGACAGCCCTGTACCGTGCGGGCCCCGTCCTGAAGTTGCCAGCCGTGGAAGTCCGTTCCAGCGTAGGCCAGCTGGAGCTTCAGCCGGGTCGTGGGTTCTATGGGTTCTTCGGATGCCTTGTCGGATGAGTTGAACGCCGCGATTGTTTCGGATTCTTCGCGCGCAGGCCGATCATTGCAGCTGTACATTGCAGATGATCATTGCAATGGAATGTGAATCCGGGTCAAGGCTTCGGTCAACCTGGCGGCCCTTTCCGCATCCACGAAGGAAAGCACTTCCCCGGCACTGCGGCCCCGCATTCCAGACAGAATTTTGACGGCCACGGGTTCCTCCAGGGCCTCCAGCGCCTTGGCCGCCTCCCGGGGCTTCATGTTCGAGTAGACGTCCACAAGGTGTTTGATCTTTCCGTCCCGGAGCACGTCGGCCTCGTCAAGCATGGTCTGAAGCCGGTTTTCCAGCTGCTGCAATCGGTTCAGCTTGGCATCCAGCTCCCGTTCCAGGGCCTGGAGCGCCTGCTCCTTGCGCTGCAACTCCTCCTGCCGGCGGCGTAGGTTCTGCCACTCCTCGGAAAGATTGCCCTGGCTGGCGAATTGCTGGGGATCGCCCCCCTGTTGCGCCACATTCCAGGCTCCGGGGATTTCGCTTGCCGGCAGCTGGGCATACGCCGGCGACGGCGCCGCAAGAGCGGCCTGGGCTACGGACGTTACCTTATAGTCCGCAGGCTGTATCCCGCTCCAGACCGCCAGAAAAACCAGCTTGGTCAAGCTGAGCACAGCCACGCCCGCAAGCAGGCTAGACACCTTTAAACTGGTGCCGAAGGGCCGCCATTTCATCAAGTTCTTTTTGTTCAGTATTTTTTTCTTGTTCATAATAATCCAGAGCCTTTCTGTTGCGCAGGCGCTCCAAAATCTTGGCGTCCTTCGATCGTTGAATTAGTTCACCGCGGCAGGCGGCGACCTTTGCGGCCAGTTTCTGCAGTTGATGCTCTTCCCGCGCGATATCCTGCAAGAGATGTTCCCTGTACTGGTTCCACAGCCAGAACTGGGCAGTCGCCAAAAGTCGATTGCTCTCCAATTGGGACGCGGCTTCCTCCAGTTTGCGGCGCATGTCGTCCAGCTTCCGGGCCTGGGCCTGATAGATTTTCTGGGCCGCAATCAGCTCCAGCCTGGCAGAGTCTACAAGTTGGCGCCTGTAGTCCAAAACATGTTCCAACGAAAAATGAAACGGCTTGCGCACTCTCCTACCCTCCAATCATCCAGGCGGCAAATACGCTCATCTCGCCCCAGACAATAGCCGTTCCCAAAAAATCGCCATTCAACCCTCCTTGGGCCCGGGCGATGCGAACAAGGACCAGGATCCCGCCAAGGCACAGACCGGCGGCCAACAACAACATGCTCCACGGCACGAAAAACAGCCCGAAAACGACGGCTTGACTCGTTACGAAAGCCAGGCTTTGCCAGGTGAGGGCGTTCAAAAAAAGCCCCGCCAATCCGGGACGATGCAAATCCCTGGCCTGCCAAGCCAGAAGAACGGCGGCGCTTCGTCCCAGGACCGGCGCCCAGATCAGCATCCCCCATTGCCCGGCTTCCACAACACCCTGCACCATGATCAGACAGCCGGCCAGGCCCATGAACAGTCCCATGCCCCCGAAAGCGCCCATCCGACTGTCCTTGATCACCTCCCAGAATCGCTCCCCCCGGGCCCCGCTGCCCCAGGCATCGCCCAAATCCGCCCAGCCGTCCCAATGCAGCCCGCGGGTGATGTACATCGCGAATCCGAGCCAGATCCAGGCCTGCACCCAAGGCCTTCCCGCAGCGAGTCCGAGAACCAACGGCAGGACAAGGACAATCCCCAGAACCAAGCCCACAACCGGAAACCAGCGCATGCTGCGTCCCAGTTCATCATTGTCCGCGATCATGGCCGGAGCCCAGCGCGTCAAAAATCCGGCGGCCAGGAAGAATTCTTTTACAAGCTTCGGCAAACGAGCCTCTTTTTCATGAATTCAGCATGGAAATTTGAGGGGAAGGAGGTGATCAGCATTCTGCCGGTGCCAACGAGTCCACTCTAGAACGACCGCAAGGATACGCCCCAATGGTCACGAGGTATCGCGAGAATTTGTGAATCAAAAGTACGTCCCCCGCCCAAGCACGGACCTGTAGGGGCTCCCCTCGCGGGTGCCCAAGATTAGCACTGCACGACGTACTCCGGTTTGTGCCTACCGTTTCCATCGTCCAGTTTCAACCTGAACGAGATCATGATCCCTGAGAGACAGGAAAGTTGAACCCTGAGTGCAAAAAGCATAGATTTATTTTTTCAAACAAAACATGAACAATCTTTCCAGGAGTTCCAGCCATGTGGGATTACACCGACAAAGTGCGCGACCATTTTCTTAACCCTAGAAATGCCGGCCCCATGGAAGATCCCACCGTGGTGGGCGAAGTGGGCAGTCTGGCCTGCGGGGACGCGCTCAAACTTTTCCTGAAGATCGATCCATCCGGCCGGATCACCGACGCCACCTTTCAAACATTTGGTTGTGCCAGCGCCATCGCCTCCAGCTCCGTGCTCACGGAACTGCTCAAGGGTAAAACCGTTGAAGAGGCCGCGGCCATCACCAATAAAGAGATCGCCGCGGAACTGGGCGGCCTGCCCCGGGAAAAAATGCACTGTTCCGTGATGGGACAAGAAGCTTTGGAGTCGGCGTTAAAACGGTACCGGGGAGAGCTGGAACCGCTGGTCAAGCCCGAAGGGGAGATCGTCTGCAAATGTTTCGGCGTCACGGACGTGCAGATCCGCCGGGCCATAACAGAGAACAACCTGACCACGGTCGAGGAAATCACGGATTATACCAAAGCCGGCGGCGGCTGCGGCGAGTGCGTCCTGGACCTGGAGCGCATCCTGGCTGAAACCCGGGGCACGGAGCAGCCCAAGGCCAAACCGGAAACGGCCAAGCGCAAGCTGACCAACCTCCAGCGCATGCAGCTGGTGGCCAAGGTTATCGATGAGGAGATCCGGCCCAGTCTGAAAAAGGATCGCGGCGACATCGAGCTTCTGGACATCGAGGGAACCAGGGTCCTCGTCTCCATGCGCGGAGCCTGCGCCGGCTGCCCCTCCAGCCAGTTGACCATCAAGGAACTGATTCAGCGCCGGCTGCGCGATGCCGTGGATCAGGAAATCATCGTCGAGGAGGTGCGCTCATGAAGGAAGTCTACCTGGACAACAACGCCACGACCATGGTCGCACCGGAAGTCCTGGAAGCCATGCTGCCCTATCTGCGCAGCGATTACGGCAATGCCTCGAGCATGCACGGCTTCGGGGGCAAGGTGGGCAAGGTGATCCGGCAGGCCCGGGAACAGACGGCGCAGGCTCTCGGCTGCTCCGCCGAGGAAATCATCTTCACTTCCTGCGGCACGGAAAGCGACAACACGGCCATTTTCTCCGCTGTCCGCTCCCAGCCGGAAAAGCGACATGTCGTGACCACCCGGGTGGAGCATCCGGCGGTTCTGAACGTGGCCAGCCACCTGGAAATCGCCGGCTATGAGGTCACCAGCCTCAAGGTGGACGAACAGGGGCGGTTGGACCTGCAGGAACTCGAAGACAGTCTGCGTCCGGACACGGCCCTGGTTTCCGTGATGCACGCCAACAATGAAAGCGGGGTCGTGTTTCCCCTGGAGCGGATCGCCGAGATCGTCAAGAGCCGCGACATCCTGCTGCATACGGACGCCGTGCAGACCGTGGGCAAGCTGCCCATCGACCTGCAAACGCTGGCCGTGGATTTTCTGGCCCTTTCCGCGCACAAGGTGCACGGCCCCAAGGGGGTCGGCGCGCTCTTCGTACGCCGCGGCGTTCCCTTTCGCCCCTTCATGCTTGGCGGACACCAGGAAAAAGGCCGCCGGGCCGGCACGGAGAACGTTGCCGGCATCGTCGCCCTGGGCAAAGCCATGGAAATGGCCGAGGCAGGAATTGTGGATGAAAATACGCGGGTCAAGGCCCTTCGGGATCGCCTGGAGAACGCGATTATGGAATCCATCCCGGATGTGCGACGCAACGGCGACCCTGAAAACCGTCTTCCGAACACGTCCAGCCTGGCCTTCAAGTACATCGAGGGTGAATCCATCCTGCTCATGCTGGACCAGTACGGCATCTGCGCCAGTTCCGGTTCGGCGTGCACCTCGGGCAGCCTGGAACCGTCCCATGTCCTGCGGGCCATGGGCGTGCCCTTCACCTACGCCCACGGCTCCATCCGCTTCAGCCTGAGCCGGTACACCACGGATCAGGAAATCGACCTTGTCCTGCGGGAATTGCCTGGCATCGTTTCCAGGCTGCGAGCCATGTCTCCCTTTACCGGAGACCAAGCCGGACAGGCCTGTGCGTGCTGACCAAGGGGGACCCCATGAACAAGCCAATCATGATGGATCTGCGCGTTGCCCCGTTGAAAGACGTGGTCCGCCAGCTCTGTGAGCCGGAATCCTGCAAGGAGGTCTGTCGGGCGCCGATGCACGATCAGCCCATGCCGTCGATTCCCGCGCTCACGGAAATCGTGGACCGCCTCAAGGGTATTCTTTTTCCAGGATATTTCGGGGATTCCGAGGTTACCCCGGAATCCCTGACCTACTACATCGGAGCGGGACTGGACCGCGTCTACAGGTTGCTCATCGAACAGATCAAGCGCGGGTACTGTTTCCTGTGCCGGTTCAACGGGGAGGAAGACTGCGACGACTGCCAGGAGGTGGCCGTGGATCTGGCAACCAGGTTCATTACCATCCTGCCCCACATCCGCGCCCTCCTGGCCACGGACGTTCAGGCCGCCATGGCCGGAGATCCGGCTGCCAAAACTCCGGGCGAGATCATTTTCAGCTATCCCAGCATTACGGCCTTGACCCATTATCGGATCGCCCACGAACTCTATCACCTCGGCGTGGACATGATTCCCCGGATCATCTGCGAGATGGCCCACTCCAAAACCGGGATCGACATCCATCCCGGCGCCGAAATCGGCAACCATTTCTTCATCGACCATGGAACCGGCACGGTCATTGGCGAGACCAGCATCATCGGCAACAATGTCCGGCTGTATCAGGGCGTCACCCTGGGCGCGAAAAGCTTTCCCAAGGATGCCGCCGGCCAGATCATCAAGGGCCTGCCCCGCCATCCGGTCATCGAGGACGACGTGATCATCTATTCCGGCGCGACGATTCTGGGTCGGGTGACCATCGGCAAGGGTTCGGTCATCGGCGGCAACGTCTGGGTTACGGAAAGCGTGCCCCCGGGCTCGCGCCTGACGCAGCAACGCCCCAGTTCCCAGCTGTTCAGCGGGGGCGAAGGCATCTGAATGATGGTTTGATGACGGGTCGCAAATTCAGCAACTTTTTTACGGAGAAAACATGCCCCTGTACGAATTTTATTGCCGGGATTGCCATACCATCTACAATTTCTTTTCGCCGCGGATCAATACGGAAAAGCGTCCGCATTGTCCGAAATGTGATCGGGCGGAACTGGAGCGCCAGGTTTCGGTCTTTGCCATATCCAAAAACCGCTCCGACGAAGCTGGGGCGGACGGCGCGGACGGCATGCCGGATCTTTCAGGACTGGATGAGGCCAAGCTGGAGCGGGCCATGGCCATGATGGCCAGGGAAGCCGAAGGCATGGACGAGGATGATCCGCGTCAGGCCGCGCAACTGATGCGCAAGCTGTGCGATGTCACGGGAATGAACTTCGGGGACGGCATGGAGGAAGCGCTTGCCCGGATGGAAGCCGGCGAGGACCCGGAACAGGTGGAGGCGGAAATGGGAGACATGTTTGAAAACATGGACTTCAGCCCCAGCGGAGCCAAGAAACTGCGCCGCGCCCTGCGGCCGCCGGCCCAGGACGAAACCATCTATGATCTTTAGTGACGTATTCCTGAGATCCTGTCAGATAAAAATAAAAGGTTGAACCGCCAAGACGCAAAGGACGCGAAGAAGAAAATTTTTGGCTCATGCTGGAAAGATGCAGCCGCCAAAAGACTTCACGCCTGACGGCATTTTTATCCCGGCAGGGAGCGGGATCTTTTGGAAAGCAGCTTTTTCCCTGCTTTCCAAAAGATTTCCTTGGCGTCCTGAGCGAAGCGGGCGGTTCATTTATCTTGTTTTGGGTTGTAGGCAAAGCCCGCGCTAGCTCGTCTGGAGAACGATCCGGATTCCCGGCCGCAGGCCCAGCAACTGGGCCGCATTGCCCTGATTGACGGCCAGCTCCCAATAGCCCTGGCTTCCGGCCAGCATCCCGAAACTTCCTGGCCCGATATCCGCATATGTCCTCACAAGCGCCAGGGGCTGCAGCAGAGGCCGGATCAGTTCCGCGTGTGCCAGGACTTCCATTGGCCATTTTTCCAGTGAGAGATTGAGCAGACAGTTCCCAAAACGATCCACATGCAGCACATGGGCCCGAATCTCCCGCCCCGCCCGTTCGGCCCGCGCCCAGTCCGGCCGGACCAGATCGTCCGGATGCAACGCCGCACCCAGTTCCTTCGGTCGAACGCCTAGGGCCAGATCCGCCGCCAGGGGCATCAAGATGTCCCGGCCATGAAAAGTATTGGCTACCTTTTGTCCTGCACGGGCTTTTCGTCCAGCAAACTCCCACGCTTCAACGTCGGCTTCGTCCCCCAGCAGCAGTGCCGGCAGGCCGTTGTCCGGAGCCAGAAGCAGACGTCCGCTTCGACGGATCATGGCCAGCCTGCGGGCCGTGCCCACTCCCGGATCCACCACGCCCACGCAAATCGTCCCCTCCGGCAAGTACGGCCAGCTGGCCGCCAGATAGAAGGCTCCCTGCAGGATATCAAAGGGTCGCACCTGATGGCTGATGTCCACCAGGACGGCCTCCGGCGCCAACCCGGCCAGGACGCCCTTCATCTGCCCGACATAGGGATCCTCCAGCCCAAAGTCAGTGAGCAGGGCGATGATCGGCCTGCTCACGCGTGCGTGCTCATGGGCGCTTTTCATCGTCAGTACACCTTGCGCTGGGAAAAACCCTTGCCGATTACGTTGAGGGTGTTCTCCTCGATGGTGAAGGCATTGGGGTCTATGGTGAAGATGATCTCCTCCAGGCGCTTGAGTTGCATGCTGTTGACCACCGTGAGCAGAATTTTCTTGCGCTTGCCGGTATAGGCTCCGCGGCCGTGGATGAAGGTCGACCCGCGGTTGATGGTATTCAGAATTGACTTGGCCAGTTCGTCGGGTTTTTCAGAGACGATGAGCACCATCTTGCGCTGGTTGAACAGACCCAAGAAATAATCCATGACCATGGCGTTCACGAAAACCAGAAACACCGAATAGAGCACCTGTTCCAGGCCGATAAAGAAAAGGCTCCCGGAAAACAGGACCATATTAAAGGCAAAGGAAAACTTCCCGATGCCGATGTTGAAGCGCTGATTCAGGTAGACGGATATGATGTCCAGTCCACCCAGGGAACCAAGGGACCGCAGGGCGATGCCCGCGCCCGCGCCCATGATGGCCCCGGCTGTCAATGCGGAAAGCAGGGCGTCCTCGATCACCAGCACCCATGGGATCAGGTCCATGAAAAGACTGGTCAGCACGGTTCCGTAAAGGCTGTAGAAAAAAAAGCGACGGCTGACGTAGATCCATCCCAGAATGAAGATGGGCACGTTCAGGATCAGATACCAGACCCCCGGGGGCAGCAATCCCAGGACATAATAAAGGATCAGGCCGGTCCCGGTCACGCCTCCGCTGATGAACTCCTGCGGAATGGCAACGGTCTTGGCCCCGAAGGAAAAGATCATCGCTCCCATGGTAATCAGCATCAGATTCCACGGTACGGTGAAGGCCAGTTTCGGAAATCCTGTTCTCCAGTTGCGAGCCATGTGTCCTGCCTTTGCGCGGAACAGTTTTTGCTTTTTAAGGCTATCCGCGTCGCGTTTCTGATAAACCCGGAAAACGGGAAAGCGGCGCCATCCGCACCGTGGAAGAAACAGGCGGTGCGGTGGATGACTTTTTGGATGACAGGGGCTAAGTGGAAACACGTTGGAATCAGGTACAGCAACGATTCCTGTTCAGCACCTGAGGCTGTCCATGATGTCAGCGAGCAGTGCGAGACAGCCGAATCAAACAAGCCGGACCTCAGCGCGTAGTGCCGCAGCCTGGACTCCAGCAGCCCGCTGATGCGTCATCCATAACCGGAGACCTTCTTCTCATCAACTCATTACAAGGATTGACACATGTGTGGAATCATCGGCTATGCCGGACACCGTCCTGCGGTTCCCGTTATCATTGAGGGACTTAAACGCATGGAATACCGTGGCTACGACTCGGCCGGAGTAGCCTTTGCCCAGCAGAACGAACTTCAGGTCATCCGGGCCGAGGGAAAACTGGGTGAACTGGAAAACCGCCTCAATGGACATGACGTTTTTCATGCCACTACGGCTATAGGCCACACCCGCTGGGCCACCCACGGCCTGCCCGTGGAACGCAACGCCCATCCCCATTGCGACAGCTCCGGATGTCTGGCCTTGGTGCACAACGGAATCATCGAAAACTATCAATCTTTGCGTGAGATGCTCAAAAGCAAGGGGCGGACCTTCCTCTCGGATACCGATTCAGAAGTTTTGGTCCAACTCATCGCCGAACTCCGGACTCCGGGCACTTCCCTGCGTCAAGCCTTCAGCCAGGCCTTGAGCCGGGTCGAAGGCACCTATGCCGTGGCTTTGATCGACCTGGACGAACCGAATCGGATCTGGGCCGCGCGCAAATCGAGTCCGCTGCTGCTGGGCGTTGGCGTGGGCGAGAACTTCGTCGCCTCGGACATCCCCGCGTTCCTTGGCTATACCCGAGATGTAGTATTCCTGGAGGACAACGAGCTTGTAGAGCTGGATCCCTTTGCATGGCAGGTTTTCAATGCATCCACGCTGGAGCCGCTGGAAAAGAAGGTCAATCACATCACATGGGATTTCCAGTCCGCGCAAAAAGGCGGTTATCGCCATTTCATGCTCAAGGAGATCTTCGAACAGCCGACAGTGATCACGAATTGCCTGGCAGGACGGTTGGATCTCAAAAACCGGACCGTGTCTCTGCCCGAACTGGATGCTTTGGAAATTCCGGAACAGATCCAGATCGTGGCCTGCGGCACCTCCTACCATGCCGGACTCTGGGGGCAACACCTTCTGGAGTCCTGGGCGCAGATACCGGTACGCGTTGAAATCGCCTCGGAATTTCGCTACCGCAACCCCATCTTCAAATCCGAAGACATGATCCTGGCCATCAGTCAATCCGGGGAGACGGCGGACACCCTCGCCAGCATGCGCTTGGCCAAAGAACACGGAGTCAAGGTCCTGGGCCTGTGCAACGTGGTCGGCTCCAGTGTTGCCCGCGAAGCGGATACCACGATTCTTACCCAGGCCGGCCCGGAAATCAGCGTGGCCTCTACCAAGGCCATGTGCAGCCAGCTGATCCTGCTGACCCTGCTCGCCCTGTATTGGGGCCGGCGCAAGCAAACCCTGCCTGCGAACGTGGAATCATCAATTATTACAGGACTGCTCGACCTGCCCCAGATCCTTGAGGCTGAACTGCCGCTGTTGCGCAGCAGGGCCCAGGAACTGGCGCCTGCATACAGCACGGCCCGCAGCTTTTTCTATCTCGGCAGAGGCATGTCCTTTCCCCTGGCCCTGGAAGGCGCATTGAAACTGAAGGAAATCTCGTACATTCACGCCGAAGGCTACGCCGCAGGCGAAATGAAGCACGGCCCCATCGCCCTGATTGAACCGGAGTTTCCCACCTTCGCCCTGGCCCTGAACGACGCCCTGCTCCCCAAAACAGTTTCCAATTTGGTGGAAGTGCAGGCCCGCAACGGCAAAGTGATTGCCCTTTGTCATTCAGGATTCGATCTGGAGGTGGACCACACCTGGGAAATTCCCAATGCCCAGGGCCCCCTGAGCACGTTCCTGGCGCTCCCCGCCCTGCAGCTCTTCGCCTATGAAATGGCCGTCTACCTCGGCAAGGACGTGGACCAACCCCGAAATTTAGCAAAAAGTGTCACGGTCGAATGATATTTATTTGCTCGCCTGAGAAGAAGGAAGAAAAAACAACATTCTCGGTTCAACAAAGTGCTTTAGTGAGGATGATGCATGGCGGACGACGCGCTCACAAGACTCGTGACCGCGCTCAGCGGGGTGGCCAAGGAAATCCGTCGGATCGAGACGGATGCGTTGGCGACCCTGCACGGGCGGGGGGACGATGCTTTCTACAGGAAGCGGATGCGGGAGAAGGCGGAGGTATTGCAGTACCTGCCCAAGACTATGGGATCTTTTGTGGAGCAGCTTCCGCTGGAGGAACGCGAGGAGATCAACTACCGCCTGGATAAATTCTCCATGAGCGCTTCCACCGCGCTCAAACTGGACAGCATTTTCTACATGTCCGCACTGCTCTATCCGGAAGACTACCGAGAAGGAGAGCCCAACGACCTGGAGCGGTTCATATCTGAGCTGGAGCGGAGCCGGGAATAAGCGTTTGCCCTGTCAGGCTTATTCAGCCGCCCCTATTGCCGTTGGTGGTGAAAGATCTCGGGTTCCTTCTTGGCCATCTCCCACTCCGTGAATCCCACCTACGGATTCCTGGCCTCGATCCTGCCATATTCGAATGCCGATTGGGAAAAACTGTCGATCTTCCTGAACTTCCTGATTCCGAAGCTCCCCGCGCCCAAGGAAGAGGATCTCTCCCGGGGCATCCTGGAGGCCATCGACATGGACAGCTACCGCGTCGAGGTGAAAACCAGCCTTAAGATCGGCCTTCCGGATCAGGATGCCGAAATCGGACCCGTGCCCACCAGCGGCGGTCGCAAGCCGGAACCGGAGCTGGACCAACTGAGCAACATCATCAAGACGTTCAACGACCAGTTCGGCAATATCGAATGGAAGGACGGCGACAAGATCCGCAAGGTCATCGCCGAGGAAATCCCGGCCAAGGTGGCCGCGGATTCGGCCTACCAGAACGCCATGAAGAACAACGACAAAAAGACCGCCGGATCGAACACGACGCCGCGCTGCAACGCGTCATGATCGACCTCTTGTCCGACCACACCGAACTGTTCAAACAGTTCAGCGATAACCCATCGTTCAAGAAATGGCTGGGCGACACAATTTTTGGTGTGACGTATCAAGAGAGCGCAAAGGAATATGCGCCAATTTGTTAACAAGGCGCTGCACTCGGAAGGCAATTCCGCTGCGTTCCATTGCTGGCGAGCTTGACCGTTGGGTAGCATCCTGGATGCCCATCCATGACAACAAGCATTGGATTAATCGGAATATTTATCCTCCTCGTTTTGGGAGGGGCGATTCTCCTGCGAGGATCCAACGGACAGAGATCGTTCGGATGGCTGAGAACCATTTATTCGATTCTCATTGCGGCGGTAATGGTTTTTGTCGTGTGGTTGGCAATCATGGTGATCGCGGTTGGTCCATCACTGCGTGGAATGTAACGGAGCCGCATTCGAACTGCTTACTCCGGAATGCTGGGATTCAAGTCGGTTGAGGAAAAACGCATATCTTTCTGACGGTATTCGAACGATTGGGATAAAATATGATTGCTTCCAGGTCAAATGTCGCTTAAAAGTTCCCGCAACAGGCTTATGTTCGGTTTCTCGAAGCCAGTACCGGAATTCGATATGCGCGATAACGATTCGGGAGGGCACCGACCTTCAAGTCCTGCTCCCCATCGTCAAAAATGATCACGAATACGTTCATCTTTTAACTTTATGTCCCACAATGTTGTAAACGTATGACTGCCGCATAAAGCTAACTTCAGCACAAAGTATAAAGCTGACCTCGGATTTAATAAGGATTTGATAGACATTTCTCAATTCACTGAAATACATGGCAAATCTGGACCATTTTTCAAAAAGTGCTTGTAAAATCAGTTGGTGTTAAGGCCGGGAATTTGGAGGGGCGGATTTTTTGCGAGTCCCATATAAAAACACTGTTCCCGCGACGCTTCCGCGTCGCGGGAACGGGTCGGGGCTGACCGGCTTCGGCCCGTTATGCATACTAAAGGATTATTAACAGTGATCGATCTTACTTACCCAAACGTTCTGAATTTATTTCCGCAGCATTTAGCTCCGAGGCGCAACGAAAGTGCATCTTTTCTAATATGGTATTTCGAAAACTATCTTAGACTCGATTCTCTTGAAGCTGTTGATTCTGTTTGTGATGAGAGTGGAGACAAAGGAATTGATGGTTTATATCTGAACTCTGATGCAAATACAATAGAAGTATATCAAAGTAAATTATTTCAAAAACCTAATCCTGATGTTGGAGACAAACTCCTTCGCGAATTTTGCGGAGCACTTTCACAGATATCAACCACAGAGGCCATTGATAATTTGATAGCTACAGCAGGAGGTGCACAGGTTGCACTTCTTATCAATCGTTTAGGTTTAAAGCGGCATCTTTCAGAATATGAAATAAGAGGGTACTTTATTTGTAACGGCAATATTGATGCTAATGGAAAAGCATTTCTGCAATCTGCCCCACATATAACATTCATTGGTACGTCTCAACTTGAGACCACTTATGTTTCTTCTGGCCGGGACATACCTCCAACTCAATCAAAATATTTTGATATTTCAGGTTACGATGTCACAGAATATATAGTTGATCAACAACATAGAGCTGTTATTGCACCAATCAAAGCAAAAGAGCTTGTGACAATGGAAGGAATTGCTAATCAGGCAATTTTTGCCTTTAATGTACGCGGCCCATTGGGTAAGACAGGAGTTAACAAAGATATAGCAAAAAGCATTGCCGATCCAAACAAACATAAACTTTTCCCGCTTTTTCATAATGGCATTACGGTAGTCGCAGATTCTGTTTTGCGAACCAATGAAACTATTGAAGCACAAAATTATTATGTCGTTAACGGTTGTCAAAGCTTGAATTCACTCTTTAATAATCAACGTCATTTAACTGATGAGCTACGTGTGCTCACTAAGTTTATTCAGGCTTCTCCTCAATCTCCACTTTCTGAAATGATTACTCGTTTTTCGAATAATCAAAATGGCGTAAAGGCTAGAGATTTTAAATCCAACAATAATATCCAAATCAGATTACAAAATGAGTTTTCAGATATTTATGGTTCTGATTTTTTTTATGAAATAAAACGCGGAGAAGAATCCGGTGGGTCTGAAGTAATTACTAATGAAGTTGCTGGTCAGTATCTTATGGCTTTTGATTTAAAAATTCCTTGGGCAACACATCGTAAATATCAGATCTTTGAAGAAAAACATTCTGATTTATTTGGTCGTCCGAATGTGACAGCAGACAGAATTATGCTTTGCCATGTTATAGTAAAAGCATTTATCAGCCAGCAGCAACATATAAGCAACAAATTGTTTGCAAAGTATGATTTAACTAAATTTTTTATCCTTTATGTTTTACGCTTACTTTTTGAAGGAAGTGATGGCAATTCAATTGAAATTTTAAAATCTCCCGAAAAATTTGTTAGAGTTCCAAAACATCGGTCTTGTTTTTCCGCTGCTATCTGCAAATTGCTGGCTGAAATAATCACTGATTTGAATGCTGAAATAGATCAGCTCGGAGAGGATTTTGATTATCGCGGTAAATTAAGAGACGAAAAGTGGTGCAAGGAATTAGCGTATGAAATCGCAGCCACTCATTTGAAACTAGTTGTGAGAAACAGAATGGAATCATTTATTACTCTATACAACAAAGAAGTTGCACAACAACCGCATTAAGCCGGATTGCAATTCCGCTGCGCTTCATTGCAACCGCTTATCAGCCCGTTGAGAAAACGACATTTTGATTTCAGGCATAATTGGCTGTGTGAAAGACCAAAACGACAAATTTATAGTCGCCGATCATGAATATGAGCGCCAGAAAGCAAAAAGAGTCACATTTGATCATTATTAAAGCCGATTCAAGCTCATCTGCGGCCCCTTTCGGGGTGCCGAATCCGATCAGTTTGCGCATGAGCAGACCAAGGTTGAATGCGGCAACATGAATCAGGTAGCGTTTCGGACGTTTTCAAGGCCGCGAAGCCAGACGCGCCGCATGCCTCCACGATCCAGGGTATGCGCAAAGCTTCGTTCCACGAGCAAAAAAGCAAAAAGGGGACAGGATAAATATGCTGGACAGGCGCGGATATTCACCTTTACGTTCTCTTTCACCTGCCAACTCAAGACCTCCCGGAGGAAAGCATGGGACGCATAGCCAGATTTGTACGAGATGACCGACCTACCATCTATCACGTTATGTCCAGAACGGCCTTGGACGGCTTTCCGTTGCAGGACATCGAGAAGGACCGCCTCATGGCCATTGTGGCTAGGCTTTGCAAATTCTATTTCGTTGATTTGCTTGGGTTTTGCCTGATGGGCAATCATTTCCATCTGGTTGTCAGGATGCACACCGAGGAAGCGGCCACGGATGCGGAAATCGTGAAGCGGTTCAAAAAGCAGTTCGGCAAGGATGTCGAAATCATGCCGCATCAGGTGCAGGACTATCGGCGGCGGCTGGTCAATCTGGGTGCCTTCATGAAGGACATCAAGCAGGGTTTTACCCGGTATTTCAACAAACGCAGGAACAGAAAAGGCTTTTTCTGGGGGGATCGGTTCAAGAGCGTGATCGTGCAGGAGGGGGCCAGTCTGGTCAATTTGCTGGCCTATGTGGACCTCAATCCCGTCCGGGCCGGTTTGGTGCAGAAGCCCGAGGACTACCGCTGGTCCGGCCTGGGATATCTGGTGCAGCGAGGAAACCGGGACGGCCTGCTTGACCTGGACCTGGGTTTGAAGGAGTGGAATGAGCTTGAGCCAAAGGAGATCGTCCGCAAATACCGGCAGTTCGTCTACGAAACCGGAGCCATGGACACCGGCAAAGGCAAGCAGCTCAATCCGGAAATTGTCAAACGCGAACGAAAAAAAGGCTACAAGCTAAGCCGCGCCGACGTCTTCCGCCATCGATGCCGATATTTTACCGATTCCGGCATCATCGGCTCCAAAGAGTTCGTGTCCGAGGTGTTCGACGGAGTAAAGCACCTTCTGGATTCCAAGAATGAGAGGAGGTTCATGCCAGTCGGCGGGATGGATGGGGTGTACTCAATGAAACGGCTTGCGGCTGTTATCAGTTGATTTTATCTTGGAAGCGAGGTCACGACTCTCACCGCAGGTATCGCAGATGTCCTCGGCGCCTCATTGACCAGGAAAAGGAGTCCGGTCTTATTTCATTTCGTTCAGTTAGGACGATTGCATGGCCAGACCACTTCAGATTGAGTTTCCTGATGCCCTCTATCATGTAGGGGAACAAAAGGGGATTGGGCAAATGTGCTTGCTCGGGGGCGAAGCAAATTCATATACGGCATTCTGAGATGATTTGGCTCTTGGCCATTGGCAGACAAATGTTCTCGAAAGAAGGTCAAGCAGTTATCCCTTACTGTTGCTGTTGCACGGATTTCGATCAGTGGAAACGGCAGAAACGACATTCAGGCAAAAGAAATTGGGCCGCAGGCATATCAAGAGCTTCGCCGGCGGCATCGCCCATATGTTTGCCTGTTCGGCCCAGCATTATGCCTGGCTGGCGTATCAGCACCAGGCGCCTTTGGTGACGATTGACCTCCTTGAGCTGCGAATCGAACCCGCGGAATTCGACATTGAAAGGAACCGGATTCTTGCCGGGATGTGTCGGAGAACGCTCCTTCGAAACGCCGGGCAACTGGCGCCTCCTGGCGCTGTGACCGCGGCGGTTCTCTCGCCCATTTCGGGATTGACGACTATTCGGAGGACGGACGTTCCGTCTCGATTGGCAGGTCCGTTTTCACAGTGATCCTGAACGATGACCGAGGCAGGGAATGGCGTGTTGTCCAAGCTGGGGAGAGGACGCTGATCCAATCTTAACAGTCCGTTAAACTCCCAATGCTGCGTCGCTGCAAAAAAGCTCAAACTCTCACGTATTACTAACTACGCTTCGGCCTTTCACTTTTCTTGCTCCTTGCACTTGGGGTTTTTGAGCGGACTGCCGCCAAAGGGCTTTCAACACTCAGTAAAAGGGGCAGGTCCATCCAATTCGATTCCAGGCTTGGGAACCGAACAGACCAAGGGGGATCCAGGTTCATCCGCTTTTAGCGGTTTTTAGCTCGCATGATACCGGCCTTCATCGCTGTAGTTTTTGGTTTGGCGCTTCTGGTGTGGAGCGCCAACCGTTTTGTGGAGGGCTCGGCCTCCACCGCCCACCATTTCGGCATGCCGCCGCTGTTGATCGGCATGGTGATCGTCGGTTTCGGCACCTCCGCGCCGGAGATGGTGGTTTCGGCACTGGCTGCCTCGCAGGGCAACCCGGGGATTGCGCTTGGCAATGCCTACGGCTCGAACATCACCAATATCGCTCTGATTCTGGGGTTCACGGCTCTCATCAGCCCCATTGCCGTCCATTCGCAGGTCTTGCGCAAGGAACTGCCCATTCTCACCATGGTGACCGCCCTGGCCGCATGGCAGATCTGGGATGGGGAGATTACCCGGTTCGATGCGCTTGTGCTGCTTGCGGTGTTCGGAAATCATCAGATCATTAATACAAAGCAGGCTTCCTGTGCTGATGAGAGATGCTTTGGACATGCCAATATACGGTTTATCCCGCCTGAGTACAGGGTCAACCCCATTGATTAACGAAGTACTTGTGAGAGTTTCGAATAAATACTGGGCTAAAGATTTGCATTTGAGATTGAATTTCATCGTGCATGGACGCTTGGCTCAGTCATTTGTGAATTTACATCAGCAAGAATTTCAATCCGAGAAGGGGGTACTGCAATATGGCGAAGTATGTGGACGGTTTTGTGCTCGTAATCCCTGATGACAAGGGTGAAGAGTACAAGAAGATGGCTGAAAGCGGTCGTGATTCCTGGATGAAGCATGGGGCGCTGGCGTATTATGAATGTCGAGGCGACGACCTTGCCCCCCAGGAGATGGGCGGCGAGAAAACCCGCTCGTTTCCTGATATGGCTGGAGCCAAGGGCGATCAAACCGTGTGGTTTTCCTTCATCATTTTCAAATCCAAAGAGCATCGCGATGAGGTAAATGCCAAGGTGATGAAGGAGATGGGGGAGAAGGCGGAAGAATTTAAGGATATGGTCATGCCCTTCGACATGAAACAGATGGCCTATGGAGGCTTCCAGGTCGTAGTCGAAGGCTAGGCGTCGGAAGCGCGGGAAGACGATTGCTTATTCCGGTTTGCGGCAAAAACATACCTCGGCTTCTTCGGCTAAAGTGCCGTGAAAGATTCGGCAATCTTCGGAAACGCCTTGGGCAGCTTGGCGTCCATGGTTATCAAAGTCGCATCAAGCGCTTCCGCAACCGCCACGAACTCGCAGTCGTAGGCTGAGCAGTCGCTGGCCTCACGAGTTCGAGCACTTGCCTGGAGTCGGCCTCGTGCTCACAGCCGCCAAGCAGCTGCTCAGCCTCCAGCTGTATGGCGCATGCCTGGTCAAAGCTCAGGGTTTTGCGGCGCAATTACCCTGTACTCAGTACGTCCCAAAACGGACTGGATAGCGATAGCGCCCACCTTCGCGGGAATGATTGATTTCCGCTGGTTCCCAAGCCGGAGCTTGGGAACCAGCGAATGAGGCTTTACGCAAGCAGTGCTGAATTGCATAAATCTTTTGCTTCAGAGGGTTGAGGGGCAGAGCTTACTAGTGGCAGAACTCGCAGCCGGCCTTTGTCAAACCCGGCCGCGGGCCGCCGGCCTTCCAGTGCGGGCAGTCGAAATCCCGCATATCCTGCATGAGGCAATCGTTCCTGGTCATCACGCATGCGTCGAGACAATCCATGTCCCCCGGAGGGCACAGTGCCTCGCACTGGTCCCGTTTCGCATCGCAGGCCCCCAGGATGCTCCTGAACGTCTCGTTGCAGCAGTTGTTGCAGGCGATCAGGTCGGGGCAGCCGTGGACGCAGTCGATGTAGGTGCCGGTTGAAGTGGTACCGGTTCATTGGACAGGCCAGCGGCTCTCTTAAGGTGGAGACCTGTTTTCGTTGCCGCTGTCCTTTCTCCCTCGTCAGCAGTTGATCCCGGCCTCAAGCACAAGCCGGTTTCTGGGGACGGTCGAGAATGGGCCACACAAAGCTCGTCGGATACCGTCCCCAGAAACCGGCGGTACCCGCGATATCGCCCTTCATGCCGCATCCCCCAGCTTTATCGAACCAAGCAGTGAATTGTCTGCGTAGACCTCGTTCGGCACCAAGCCTTCCAAACTTGAGTGCGGCCTGTCCGAGTTGTAGTCCTCGAACCAATCGCCAAGGATTGTCCGGGCATCCCGGCCGGTTGCGAACTCATGCAGGTGAATACATTCATACTTCACCGTCCGCCATAACCGCTCTATGAAAACATTGTCCATCCAGCGGCCCTTGCCGTCCATTGAAATGCGCACACCTGCTGAAATCAAAACGCTTGTGAACTCCCGGCTGGTGAACTGACAACCTTGATCCGTGTTGAAGATCTCCGGACGGCCATATCGTACCAGCGCCTCTTGCAGTGCCTCGACGCAGAACGCGGCGTCCATCGTGTTCGACAGACGCCAACTCAATACTTTGCGGCTGTGCCAGTCCATCACCGCAACCAGATACATGAACCCTTGCCGCATCGGAATAAAAGTGATGTCCGAGCACCAGACCTGATTCGGGCGGTCAATCGAGAGGTCCCGCAAAAGATAAGGATAGATCCGATGCGACTGATCCGGAACCGTCGTGCGAGGCTTGGGATAGATCGCGCTCAGCCCCATCAACGCCATCAACCGCCGAACACGTCTCCGGCCTACGCTGTGCCCGTTCCGGCATAGCCAGCGCGTCATTTGGCGAGCGCCGAAGCAAGGAGACTGGAGATACTTCGCGTCTATAAGCCGCATCAATGCAAGGCTCGCAGCCGACTCCCCCTTGGGCTGGTAATAGTACGCCGAGCGGCATGTCCCAAGCAACGCACACTGCCTCACTATGCTGAGCCTCGGGTGGTCGACCTCGACCATGCCCTTCCTCCGGGCCTGGCTCAACGCCCGGAGGCCTTGGCCAAAAAATCTCGCTCCACCGTCAACTGGCCTATCTTGGCGTGGAGTTCCTTGATCTCTTGCTCATGGGATTTGGCTGTCTTTTCAGGCCCTCTAGAGAATACCTCGGCCATGCCGGTTCGAGCCTGAGCCTTCCATTGCGTAATCTGGTTCGGATGAACTCCGTATCTTGCGGCAAGCTGCGACGTCGTCAGATCCCCGGCCAACGCCTCCAAAGCCACCTTCGCCTTGAACTCAGCTGAATATCTTGTCCTCTTCATGGTCCCTCCAGTGTCGTGGACTCCACCTTAACATGCTGTCCAGTTTTTGGGGACCACTTCTGGTTACGGCATGAAGGTTGGGGATTGCGATGAACAACATGGTCAGGGCCAGGAACGTGGTGAGGAACAGTTTTCTCATACCGATCTCCTTTATTCTGTAGATACTATTTGATTACACGGTCGGTCCATGTGGACCAGATGTCATGCTCGCAATCGCCCTGAAAACACTCATTCAGGCATGCCTGAAATTCAACCCTCGAGTTCACCATTATTCGCACCGGATAAAGCAGTTGTCGCATGCATCAAGTGGAGGCCAGATCACGGCTTGCCCGGTCAGGACGGACTGGGGCGGAGGGCAGAAGTTCTTGCAATAGCCCGGCAGGTTTCTACATCGATTCCGGGCAGGGACGTGCATTCCTGCATGCAGATGATGCACCATTCATCTGATCCCGTTTCGGTTATTAGTGCCGCAGATCAACAATCGGTGTGACAGGGCGTGCTGAACCAAGATGCCTCACATTGAGGAGCAATAAAGCTATCAAACATGGCCAAGGGGTGAGCGACTCAAGACCGGATTTCGGAGTGCTCGCGGTCCGGGCACTATCCGCGTCTGGTCGTCAGCATATGTTTGCCTTTGCTTGCATTGAAAGGTATGGCCATTTTTTTCTTGCACATTTCCCAAGATCTGGCCTTCATGCTCACACTTGCATATCAATACATCCCCATTTTGATCCTCTTCATCACGCTTGCGGTTCTCTTCGGTTTTTTGATTGTTCACAAAAAACTTACTGAGACAAGGCAAAAACGATCGCCATTTACCAAAGACTTTTTGCGCGGACCAGGCTACAGCGAGTTCAAACGGATTGAACTGATCAATGAGGACATAACCTGTTGGCTTTTCGTACTTTTATTTTTGCCGATTTTTGTTTACTCAATCCTTTTCATGCATCTTCACCATCCTGACAGAGCCCTGCAAGACAATCTTTTGTTCTACATACCTTTCGCCTTGTTCTATGGCTTCGGATTGTACAAGATGAATTTTCTGCTCACTCAACGACGTAAAGCCCGTCTTGGTTTCGAAGGAGAGATTGCTGTGGGGCAGGAGCTGAATCAGCTTCTGGCAAACGGTTATCATGTGTTCCATGATTATCCAGCAAGTAAAAACAACATTGATCACGTGTTAATTGGTCCCGCCGGTGTCTTTGCCGTGGAAACCAAGGCAAGATCGAAGCCCACGACAAAGAAGAACCCACAGGGTGACCACAAAGTCTTTTATGACGGCAAACTGCTCAAATTTCCAGGTTGGTCGGAGAGCGAACCTATCCGGCAGGCCAAGCGCCAGGCAGCGGAGCTTTCCGTCGAACTGAGCAAGGCCGTTGGCGAGCCGGTCCAGGCTCAGCCTGTCCTGGCCATACCCGGCTGGTATGTCGAACGCACTGCCAAACCGGACATCTTCATTGTCAACGGAAAAGGCGCGCACGGTCTTTTTTGCAAACTGCCTGTTTCTCTGGATGAAAGCATGATCCAGCGCATTGTCTATCAGGTGGAGCAGAAATGCCGGGATGTGAAGCCGAAGGCTTATCGGGAGTGGGAGCAGCATTGATGGCGACATCTCCTGGCACGGCGGCATTGCGGCCATGCGATTACACCTGAAACGTCCCAACCCTCCCTTCAAGCGGACGTCCAACAGAGGGCGAAGCCGTCTATTGAACGCCTTTCACACCAAAGTTCAACACGGTACACGGGATTCATTAACCCCGTGCCGCCCGTCACTCCCTCAAGCAAACAACCCGATAGACGCCGTCTTCCTACTTCCACGCCTTGGGTGCTGTGGGGAAAACACGGGTTTTTCCTCATGGCTGTCGAGCATCGCCTCCGCTTGAATCGGGAAAACCATCTTGTTGTGGACCGGGGAATATTCTGCAAATCGTTTTCACATCTAAAACTCGGGATGGGTTTATGTTGTCATTTGTAAAACTTCAGAGCTGTTCCTTGTTCCTTGCCCTGTTTTTATTCTTTTCAGGGTTCACCAATAATGCCATGGCATTTTGCATCTACAACAGAAATGATCACAGAACACACAGCGGTCCTGTCAAAGGCGATATTATGGTCATCCAAACAAGCGGCAACAAATTCAACAGAGGATACCATGCAACAATAAAAAGGGAGAGCCGCGGATGCGTTCACTGGTCTGAAACAAGCGTCAACACGAGCGGCAAGAGGGATGCTACGCTAACCTTTGATGTCTATTATCTTTTCACAAACAGCAAGGTATTGGTATGCAAGGATGTTCCCCTGAAAGCCGGTGGATGGATGGAAGTCATGAATGAACCAGGCTGGCAATGGAATGATCCAAGAATTTGCAGGACTTTCTTCTAGGAAAACTTCGTTAGCGAAGGAACCGGATCTTGAAGCCTGCGCGGTTAATGCAGGAATCTAAAGCCGGAATTCTAGAACGACCAGCATCACAACCGTTGTGTAAACGGTGCACAGGCCGGCGATGTCTTTGCGGGTGGCCTTGAAACCCGCGGGTTTGCCTTCGGCGTGGCCGTACCCGCGCAGTCGCATGGCTTTGTACACGCTTTGGGAGCGTTCGTAGCTGCGCAGGATCAAGCTTCCGGTCAGCCAGGCCATGGTGCGCAAGTTCTGCCAGGAGCAGGACTTCTCGGCATGGCCGCGAAGGCGCATGGAGATCCGCACCCGGCGCAGATCGGCGGAGAGCACCTCGATGTAGCGCACCACCAGGAGGGCCATGTCCGCCATGATATATGGCAATCCCATGGCCTGGATGGCCTTGATGTTCACCAGGAGCGGAGTGGTTCCCAGAAAAACCACGGCCAGGGAGAGGATGCAGAAGAACCGAGTGGCTACGAGCAGCGCCGCCTGCAGTCCTTCCATGGTCACGCGCAGGCCGCGCCATTCCAGCAGCGGAGTGTAGCCGCTGATGAACGGCAGGAGCAGGACGAGGAAGAGGATGATCAGGGAATGGAGAGCATGGGGACAGGATAAATATGCTTCTTGCTTATTATGACTATGCTCGGAATGTTCCGGCTTGTCTCGATTTTTTGGCATCGCCTGTCTGACTGAGCCAGGATTCGTTCATCAAACCATTGCCAAACGCCTGGAGCGCAAATTGATGTTTATTCAAGCAATGGTTTGATGTTACGAAGCCGGCGAAGGAGTTGCGATGCCGAAAATCGAGACAAGCCGGAACGCAGCTGAATAGTTACTCTCAATCAGACATTTCTAAAGTCTATATCATCGTTGGACAGAGCGCATGCATTCTGAGTACGGCACGCCGACGCCGTACAACGTGAAGGCAGCCGAACGGTTCGCAGCAGACCTGACCAATCCTGATTCCCTTCTCACGATGGCGGCTCCTCCCGGACGATCATCTGTTTTTCCACCTTGCCGTCACGATAGACAACCAAAGGGGTTTGTGTCCGCCGCGCCAGTTCACGTGCTTTTTTCGCAGCCCGTTTCAGTGCTGCAGCCGTATGCAGCATATCCTGGTCTCGAGGGGCTTGTTGCTCCGTCATATTTTTTTCCTCCAACAAAACCGGCACATCTCTGGAATTATCAAAAACCTGCCAGAAGTCTACGCGGTCACGGTATAAATCGCGAAAATTCCGCCAGCCTGCTTCATAACGACGACGGATGACAGCTTCCGGAATATCGTGGCCACCCTGTTTCACTCGCACGGCCACACGTTCGATGGCCAAGTCGACGCTGGCCAGACGAAGAAAAATCAGTTTGATTCGATATCCAGCCGCCTGCCAAACGGGAATCCGCACGGCGTAGCCTCGACCGGCCAACGTGGTTTCAAAGGCAAAACTTTCGTTAAGCCGGACATGTCGGTAGATTTCTTTGAGCATCAGACGACCAGCCTGTAGCGCGGCTTTCTCAGGAGCAAAGGGGGACAGGCCGGATGCAATCAGGTCCGCGTTGATGAACACCGGGCAGGCTGCTTCATTGGGAAGAAATTCGTGGGCAAAGGTAGTCTTTCCCGCTCCATTGGGGCCTGCGATAATGATGATTTTTTTCTCTGACCCGTTCGGTCTCTTTGCTTTTGTCATATTCCTCGAGATTGTCGCATGTGAGGATCAATCCCTTTTCGGCTTGATGTTACTCTGAGTCATATCCATGTCAACTTGATTCGAACTCGATTATGGGAAAGGCTCTACAGCAAGGTCACACTCCCCTTCGTTGCCCATTCATAGCCACCAATGACGATATCGACAATCAGACGACAATCTTTTCGACAGTTAGACGACAAGTTGGGCCTGGCCTGCCCTGCGCACTGCTGGGTTTGAGCGGGGATGCGCTGTGGGCGGACCGTTCACTGTTCGGGAGGATTCTGGAAACGTTCGTCTATCAGGAGTTGCGACGTTTGAAGTACATATCAAGAGCTTCGTCGTCGGCATCGTCCCATATGATTGCCTGTTCGGCCCTGCTCTTGCGTGGCATGGTGGATGGGTGTACTTCTCCCCACTGGTCGGCGGTTCACCCAGGCGTCGCCGCCCCTTTTGGGGAGCTAAACCCGCCATCCATCCTTCCAAAAACTCGACACCTATGCAGCGCGCCGAGTCGGAAGTCGGCGACCACCGGCACTCAAGACGTTGAGCAAGGCGCGTCAGCGAGGATGTCATGTCAAAAAATCCATTGCCTTTCGGGGTGAACGACATTGGTGCGTTCGCCCGCTCTGTGCGCAAGTCCCTGGACGGTCTGGAACGTTCTCCGAGCCACGTGGAGATGCTGAACCTGCTCGCCAGGGCTGGGGGCTTTCGCAACTTCCAGCACTTCAAGGCCCAGCACGAGGCCGGCACGAGCCTGCAAACCTTTCCTCCTGTCCAGGCCGAGGTCGACTACCGGCTCGTCAAACAACTGGTGCGCCTGTTCGACGACAACGGGCGCCTTGTCCGCTGGCCCAAGAAGTTCACCCTTCGCATGTTCTGCCTGTGGGCGCTCTGGTCGCGCTTTCCGGCCAGGACCTCCATGACCGAGCGGGAGATCAGCGACTGGCTGCAGGAGCGCCACTGCTTCGGCGACCACGCCCTGCTCAGGCGCGAACTCGTGGATCGGAGGTTGGTGACCCGCACCCCGGACGGCCGGGTGTACACACGGATCGAGCAAAGACCTCCTGCCGAAGCCGCGGCCCTGTTTGAACAGCTCCGCAAATAGCCAACCCGCGCGGAACGCGTCGAAACAACAGCAGGAGGCCGCACAACCGGCCTCCTGCTTGATCAATGATACCCTCTCCTGTTGCGGGGCGTGATTTCCCACCCGTACTTGTTGAGGTGCCATCACCCCTTGGGATCACCCTCGAGTCAAAAAATCATCGCTCTAAGGCTCGCCCCCGTTCTTATCACGGGAGTCGCCTTTCTGGATTTTGCCTCACGTTTCCTGCCGGAGGAGCCAAGTCCTCCAGTTTCAGGGCGTCCACGTGCCAAATCCTTCGCTGCGGGTCGGGGGCGGTGTACGCCGGGACGGCCCTGCTCCGGATTCCAACGGATCTCCACTTCATTTCTTATCAGAAATGACAATATTTTATAGTTATATCAAAAAAAGAATAAATTTTATTTATAAATTGAAACACTATTCAACAGCCATGCAATCACGAATCAAGGTCACCTCGCCAGAGTCTCTTGGAGCATCGCTCAGAGCCCTGCGCAAGGACAAGGGGCTGAACCAGACTGAAGCCGGGAAACCGGCGGGCGTGAATCAAGTCACCGTCTCGAGCATCGAACGGGGAATTCCGACCAGGGTGGATACGCTTTTTCGACTTCTTGCGGCTCTCGATCTGGAGCTGGTGATCCAGCCGAGAGAAAAGCCGGATGAGGATGCATGGTAATGGGGCGCCGCAAGCTTTCAAGGGAACTCTCCGTCTGGATGAATGGTCTCCGGGTGGGGACGCTCAGGTGTCATTCGAGCGGCAAGCTTGAATTTGCCTATCATGAACAGTGGATGCGCGAAAATTCAGCGCGGCCTCTGTCGCTTTCAATGCCGTTGCGAGCAGAGCCGTATTCCGGGGAAGTGGTGGAAAATTATTATGACAATCTCCTCCCGGACAACCAGGCCGTCAGGCGTCATCTCCAACGGAAATTCCAGACTCCCTCGGACAACAGCTTTGATCTGCTGTCGCATATCGGGCGTGACTGTACCGGTGCGGTGCAACTCTGTCCGATCGAAAGAGACCCTCCACCAGTCCATGACATTGATGCCACTCCCGTCAGCGATGACCAGATAGCCGGGATACTCAGCAACAGCCGGATCATGCCGCTCGGCATTTCCGGCGATGATGATTTTCGGATCTCACTGGCTGGAGCGCAGGATAAAACAGCGTTGCTCCATCACGATGGAAGATGGCATCGTCCCCATGGATCAACTCCGACCACCCATATCCTGAAGCTGCCGATCGGCCGCCTCGAACATCAAAACATTGACTTGTCCGACAGTGTCGGAAAACGAATGGCTTTGCCATCAAATCGTCAAGGAATTCGAGGTCCCCGTTGCCGAAGCAAGCATGCGGCGGTTTGCGGGGGTAAACGCTCTTGTCATCAAACGGTTCGACAGGAGGGCGTCAGAAGATCATTCCTGGATCGTCCGGTTGCCTCAGGAGGACATGTGTCAGGCGCTGGGCGTCGCTCCAGCTCTCAAATACGAAAGCGACGGCGGGCCGGGCATTGAAAACATCATGAAGCTGCTCCTCGGATCATCCAAAAGTTTTGAGGACAGAAAAACATTCCTCACGGCGAATTTCCTCTTCTGGTTGTTGGCGGCGATCGATGGGCATGCCAAAAATTTCAGCATTTATATTCAGGCGGGAGGGATTTACCACCTCACTCCGCTTTACGACATCATTTCCGCGTATCCCTGTCTTGCGAAACGGAATCTGGAGGAACGCAAAATGAAAATGGCCATGGCTGTGCGCGGAGCAAATCGCCATTATCATTGGTTCAAAATTCTGAACAGGCATTGGATCAGTACATCAAAAACCTGCCACTTTCCCACGGATGAGATGGAAACAATCATCTCGGAAATACTCCAACGACTGGATGGCGTGATTGCAAGTGTTGCTCGGCAAGTACCAATCGATTTCCCGAGCAGTGTGGCGGAACCAATATTCAACGGACTGCTGCACGCCCGGGACAGGTTGATTCGAAGCAGGAATTGAAAATTGACCCGCTCTGAGGCATTCAGATCGACAACAATCATAAAAATTTCGGTAACTCAGCACACGTTGCGTGCTCTTCCTCCGGAGGAGCTTGCTGAGGTGAAGCAAGTGGAATAATGGCTGAGCCATTCACGAACCGGCCAAGGGGAATCTTGGCTCATCGGCTTTTAAGGAGGGCTTGGTTCGTATGATGCCGGCCATACTCGCTGTAGTTTCCGGTTTGGCGCTTCTGGTGTGGAGCGCCAACCGTTTTGTGGAGGGCTCGGCTTCCACCGCCCGCCATTTCGGCATGCCGCCGCTGTTGATCGGCATGGTGATCGTCGGTTTCGGCACTTCCGCGCCGGAGATGGTGGTTTCGGCACTGGCTGCCTCGCAGGGCAACCCGGGGATTGCGCTTGGCAATGCCTACGGCTCGAACATCACCAATATCGCTCTGATTCTGGGGCTCACGGCTCTCATCAGCCCCATTGCCGTCCATTCGCAGGTCTTGCGCAAGGAACTGCCCATTCTCACCATCGTGACCGCCCTGGCCGCATGGCAGATTTGGGATGGGGAGATCACCCGGTTCGATGCGGTCGTGCTGCTTACAGTATTCGGCGGGCTGATGGCCTGGACGATCTGGCAAGGGCTGCGGACAAAAGAGGATTCGCTGGGAAATGCGATGGAGCAGGGGCTCGAAGTCAACGCCATGCCCATCCGCCGGGCCGTCTTCCGGCTTGTTGTCGGGCTGGTGCTGCTGATTGTCAGTTCCCGCATCCTGGTCTGGGGCGCGGTGGAGATCGCTCATGGATTCGGAGTCAGCGATCTGATCATCGGCCTGACCATCGTCGCGGTGGGCACTTCTCTGCCGGAACTGGCTTCGTCACTCATTGCAGCCGGGAAGGGCGAACACGATATCGCTCTCGGCAATATCCTGGGGTCCAATCTCTTCAACACTCTGGCTGTGGTGGGGATCGCCGGCGCGATTCACCCGCTGGCGGTGGGTCCGGAAGTCTTCAATCGGGACATGCTGTTCATGGCCGCACTGACCCTGTCGTTGCTCTTCATCGGCTATGGATTTCGGGGGCGGGGCCGAATCAACCGCATCGAGGGCACGGTGCTGCTGGCCTGTTACGTGGGCTACACGGCTTATTTGATCAGTACAATTTTTTGAGCTTGCCAGTGAAAAGATGTTGTTACCAGGGATTGTTCTCAACCTAGAAAAAATATCTTCCCTTGCCGCCCCCCCAAATGGATATCATTTCGATGATGGAGGTCAATCGACGTACCCTCAAGCTGGAATCGCTTGATCTGGTCTGATGGATTCATTCAGCTCGTCTGAGTTGGCATCGGATATGCTTGTAATGCATTCCCGGTATAATTTTCCGCTCCCAACCCAAACAGACCAGAATCCAAGGCTGATCACCATGCAAGAAATTCTGAAAAAGCAAGCAATTCAGTCGTATCAGCTGTCGGATGATCCGTTGTCTACTCCGGAACATTCTCCCCTTTTTTTATCAGAGATCACTTTCAAGGATCATTTTTTCGAGACAAACTCCGCAAAAAAAATAATCGAATCAATTCATTCCGCAATACATGAGCACAAAGGGGTCTTCTTGCTCAGCGGAGAATCAGGCGTGGGCAAGACGACGCTTTTGCTGCATCTGGAATTCAAACTGAAGTCCCAGGACATTATCACGGCCAGGATAACCGATTCCATATTGAACGAAAAAGAACTCTTGGAAAAAATTGCCAAGGGTTTTGGTTTGAAACATCGGCCTGGTTTGACGCCATCACACCTGTTGATCGTATTGCGCACTTTCCTTTTGCACCAGTTCAAGCAAGGACGAAAATGCGTTATTCTTGTGGACGAGGCTCACGACATGGGTTGGACGGCATTGGATACGATCCGGATGCTGACCGACATGAAAAGTGAAGGAATCAAGCTGGTGCAAATCATTCTCTGCGGCAGGCCTGCCCTGCTGGAGCGCCTGCAAATGAAACGGCTGCGCAAGCTTTTGGAAAAGATCACCCTGAATGCGTCCATGGCACGATTTACCAAGTCCGAGACTGCCGAATACGCGACCTTCATGCTTGCCAAATCAAAATCGCGGGTTTCATTATCCCCGACGGAACTTGATGCACTCTGGGCCATCTCCAAAGGAAACCCGAACATGATAAACCGACTGCTGCAAGGCAATGGCGCCATGACCCAACAGCAGCACGCGACCCAGGGACAGAACCAACAGGATCTCTTTCAGAAGCTGAATGAAAGCAGCTCCCAATCAAGTCGGCGAACCAACCCGATGCAAAAAGATCTCAAGAACTGGTGGGGTGATTTTTTTGGGGTCAAAGGGATGTCCGGTTTTGCCGGGTTGGGCTTGGTTGTCGTGTTCGCTCTGGCAACGGTTCTGGTCTGGATTGCCAGCTTAACATAGTGCAGCAGACATCCGTCTCTCAATAATCAATAGCCATCCCCCTTGAAATTCTGACTCTGATCGAAATCGAAATCGAAATCGCAATCGAACTTGAAAATTCGATGACTATCAGCACATTCGTTCAGCCCCACTCTGGCGGCTGGATGCCCGTCTTCACGGGAATGACTTGTCTTAACAAAGCCAATATCAATCACACCCGCGCAGGCTCAATCAGTCCTCTCCGGAGATGGTGGCCTTGTCCGACATTGTAGGGCAGTTACCTGGACGCAACACGTTCACTTCCTGCCGCGATAATACGCCAGTCTCTCCGCGTGGGGGCGAAAGAGGTCCAGCAGTTCCTTTTGCTCGTCGGCGCTCATAGGCTGAAAATCCTTGGCGACGTGCACCAGCAGTTCCACCTCGGCCGGACTGGAGCAGCCCAGGATGACCACGTCCACGGGTTGGGACAGGGCATAGCGCAGATAGCGCTCCGGGGTCAGGCCGTTTTCCGTAAACAGGTAATGCCCGCCGCCCAGCACTTTCATGCCCACGACAGCCATGCCCCGCTTTTTGGCCGCGGGCAATGTATCCGTCAGAAATCCGCCCAGAATGCCTTCCACCGGATTAACCGGCAGGAGGACGCTGTTCAGGGGCCATTCGTTCACGCATCGGGTCAGCACCTCCGGATCATGGTGGCCGGTCACGCCGATGTGACGCACTGTTCCGGCTTCCCGGGCTTCCAGAAAAGCTCGCAGGGCTCCGTTTTCCGATTGGATTTGCGCGATATCGTTCTGATCCCGCACATCATGGATCTGCCACAGATCCAGATAATCCGTCCCCAGCCGGGACAAGGTGCTCCGCAGGTCGCGCATGGCGCCGTCATAGGTTCTTTGGGCGGACTTGGAAGTGTGGAAAATCGAGTCTCGCCGCTCCGGCTTTTCTTTCCAAACCGACCCCAAATATTCCTCGCTGCCGGAATACGCCGGCGCCGTATCGAAATATTCGATGCCCATCTCCAAAGCCGTCCGGATCACCACCCGCGCCTCATCGGTTCGTCCATGGGTTCTGAGAACGCCCTCTCCTCCCAGCCCGATCCGGGTCACGGACCTGTCGGCTGAGCCGAACATGATTTTGGGTATTTCATTCATGGCCATGTTGTTCCCCGCTAAGATTTTTCCCAGTAATATCCATTGCAAGCCGGATCAGTTCGTGTCTTACGATAAGAATTTGCTGAATAGTTCATCCAAGGATTGAAAAGCAGCATTACAACCACTATTGTGAAATCTGATCGTGTCCGCTTGATACAGAAGATCCTCTGGATAAGAATAATCGGCAGGAACCGTATTGCAAGACGGTTTCCAACAATCACCATACACTGAACAGCTCAGATGACCACCATTTGCCCACTCATGCCGCAATTCAGATTTTACGATTTCAGAACCCACATCATGCATGCGGCTCGATCCTGCCTCATGTTTCTGATGCTGGGCGCCTTGATGTTACCGTTGCAACCCGGCCAGGTATCGGCCTCATCCGGGGCGGGACTGGATCTGCGCGTCCAGTTGGATCTGCAGACCGGCATTCTGCGGGGCCACGGCATCATTCGCCCTAAAGTCATCGAAGGAACCAACCTGGACATTTTTCTGCATCCGGCCATGGAAATCCACGCGGTGCAGCTCAACAACAATCCGGTTGATTACCGCTTCGAAAACGGCCGACTCCGCCTCAATCTGGGCATGACCGGCATCGGGTCGGACGTGATCATATCCCTCAGATACTCCGGGCGATTTCACGATCCGGTTCCCATGTCCCTTTTCACCATGGACAACCCGGGGTTCGGGGTCAGCGCCACCATTACGGAACAGGGAGTTTTTTTCCAGGGACAGAGCGGATGGTTCCCACGCCTGGCGAGCCAGGACCTGCCGATCACCCTCGAGATCAGCGCGCCGCTCGGCATTTTGGCCGTGACCTCCGGACGGCTTCTGGAGCATGTGGAAAGCGATGGCAAAAGCATCTCCCGGTGGCAGGTCGATCAGCTGGGCCGCGGCATGCCCCTTTCCGCGGGCAGATACATTCATCGCCGCCTGGAAACCGACACCGTACCTGTCTTTACCTATTTTTTTCCGGACAACGATCACCTTTCCGAAGTCTACCTCCAGGCTTCGGCACGACACCTGGCCCTGTACGAAGAACTGCACGGCCCCTATCCCTTCGACCATTTCGCGGTGGTCGAAAACTTCTTTCCCTCCGGCTTCGGCATGCCCTCCTACACCTTGCTGGGCTCCGCCATTCTGCGTCTTCCGTTCATACCCGAAATCAGCCTGCGCCATGAAATCGCCCACTGCTGGTGGGGCAACGGGGTGTATGTCGACTACAGTCAGGGAAACTGGAGCGAGGGATTGACGACGTACGTTGCGGATTATCTTGCCCAGGAAGAACAGTCCGAAGCAGCGGCCCGGGAGTATCGGGTGCGCATCCTGCGTGACTACGCGCTCCTGGCCGCGGGTGCTTCCGACATTCCCGTCGCCAGTTTCCTGTCCCGTTCCGATCCGGCAACCCAGGTCATCGGGTACGGCAAATCCATGTTCCTGCTGCACATGATCCGCCAGCGCCTGGGCGACGAAGCGTTCTGGGACGCCCTACGCGCTTTCTATACTGAGTGGCTCTTTTCCGCGGCCACCTGGCAGGACATGTTCGCTGCATTCCAGGATCAGGGTTGGGACGCGCAGGAACGGAAAACCTTCACCCGCCAATGGCTTCAGGATTCCGGCGCTCCTGTACTGCACCTGGAAGACGTCCAGGTTGCTCCCAGCTCCCAAGGCTGGCAGGTCAGCGGCGTCCTTGCGCAGCAAAAGCCTTTTTTCGACGTGCACGTCCCGCTCCGCCTGGAAACGACGAAAAATGACCAAACGATGGAAGTCGCGCTGCACGGCGCTGCCGTCCCTTTCGTGTTTCAAAGCCCGCACAGGCCTACCCGGCTCCATGTCGATCCGGACCATCACGTCTTCCGGCTGCTGGCGTCTGAAGAAATCCCACCCACCGTGAACAGCGTTCGGGGAGCAGCCGACCTGACGGTCGTGCAAAGCGACGACCTGGCCCATGTTCCCGATGATCTTATCAGAGGGTTCACAGCCAGCCTGAATCAGCCGAAGGCACGGATAATCACGGAGCGTGAGGCTCAAAAACAGACTTTGAAAACTTCGAACCTGTTGTTTTTCGGCTTTCCCAGGTCCGGACGTCTGCAAGAAATGTTGTACGCTCCGCACAAGTACGACCTGGGACGGAACAAAAACGGCCCCAGCTTCAAGGCCCATCCCGAGGCAGGCACAATGGACACGATCTTTCTCGTCCTGCCCCATGCCGGTCATGCTGACGGCATCATCGCCCTGTTCAGCCCAGCCCGGGATCTGGACACGGATGCCATTGCGGATACTGCCCGCCGGATCAGACATTACGGAAAAGACAGCTACCTTGGCTTCCTGAAAGGCGAAAACAAGCTCCGCGGCACCTGGCCGGCACCTGAATCGCCCCTGATCATGGATCTCGCCGGATGACCATTTCCAAAACCATCTTGTTTGTTGTCCAAAGAATAGCTCTGTCCGCATCCTTGCCATTGCGCCCTGTTCGTTCCGCTCCCGGATTTGAAGCGATATGCAGCCGCGGGATCTGAATGCCGCGCACCCCTTCACCGTCTCTCCTTGTGAACAAGTTCATCTTCACCAGTGCATCCTCCGGACAATTGTCACGAAGCATAACAATCATATGACGTTCTCGAATTCTTTTCGATTCCACATTATTTGTCTCTCGTTACTTCTCCTTCTCCTCCCCGGTCTCGCCGGGGCGGAGAAGGAGAAGCGCCGCGTCTTCTATTTGAACTCCTACCACCACGGCTATGCCTGGTCCGACCACCTTCAGGAGGGCATCCGCCGGGGACTGGAGCAGGGCAGATACCATATCGAGCTGCAGATCGAATACATGGACGCCAAGAAGTACCATTACGAGAACATCACCGATACGCTCCTCTCTCTGTACCAGAATAAATTCGCCCAGGAGCGCTACGACATCGTGATCGTTTCGGACAACGACGCGTATAATTTCATTCTTGAGCACCGGGATCGTTTATTTCCCGACATCCCGGTGGTCTTTTGCGGACTGAACGACGTCGATCCCGCGGACATCGACCATTCATTCGCCACCGGCATCCTGGAGAACATCGGCGTTCGGGACACCCTGGAATTGGCCCTGAGCATCCACCCGAACAAGAATCTGGTCGTTGTCATTGGCGACGAGTCCACCACGGGCGTGGCGATACGTGGGCAGATCGAAGAAGTCATGCCCTACTTCGCCGACCGTCTGGAGTTTGAATTCTGGGGTCGTTATTCGCTTCAGGAGATCCAGGACCGGGTCCAAAGCCTGCCCCGCAATGCGTTTCTTTTTTTCATTCCCTTCTTTCACAATGTCGGCGGTCAGTTCATGTCCGCCTCGGAAGTCCTGGAAGCCGTTTCCGAGGTCACGGATCTGCCCATCTACAGCAACTGGGAGTTCCTGCTCGGCCACGGCATGGTCGGCGGGCGGCTTCTGAGCGGGCATCGGCACGGCAATATCGTCGCGGACATGGCCCTTCGGATCATGGAAGGCGCACCCCCGTCGGACATTCCCATCATTTCGGAAATCGTCGATCAGTACATGTTCGATTACCGGGTTCAGCTGCAACTCGACATCAGCAAGCGTCAGCTTCCTCCGGGAAGCGTCTTCATCAATGAACCGGAAGCCTTCTATGAGCTGGACAAGCAGATCTTCCAGGTGATCATGATCAGCCTCGTCTCCTTGTTGATCATTCTTGGATTCCTGATCCGGAACATCATCCGGCGACGGGCAGTGGAGCGCAAAATCCGCCAACAGCTGTCCTTTCTGGAAATTCTGATGGACGCCATCCCCCAACTGGTTTGCTGGAAGGATCTCAAACAGCGCTATCTGGGCGTCAACCGCGCATTTGCCGATTTTTTCGGCATTGATTCTCCGCAAAAGCTGCTTCACCAGACGGATTCGGACATGCTGCCCCGCTCCGAGTTCCTGGCATGGGTTGCGGAAATGGATCGGCAGGTGGTGCGGAGCAACCGGCCGCTGCGCAAGATCAAGGTCGCCGCGGGCGATGCCGACGGCAGGGATGCCTGGCTCGAAATCAACAAGGTGCCCTTGCACAACGAAAAGGGCGAAGTGGTGGGCACGCTCAGCACGGCGGAGAACATCACTCATGAAATGAATCTGGAGCGCCAACTGCTGCAATCTCAGAAAATGGAGGCCATCGGAACGTTGGCCGGCGGCATTGCCCATGATTTCAACAACATCTTGACCTCCATCATCAACTCCACCGAACTGGCCCTGACCGACATTGATCCGAGGTCACCTACCGCTGAAGATCTGGAACGGGTTCTGCGGGTTTCGATTCGGGGCAAGAATCTCGTGGAACGGATTCTGACCTTCAGCCGCCCCTCTCAGGAAGGGTTCCGCCCAACGGATCTCCCTGCCCTGGTGCAGGAATCCGTGGTCCTCCTGCAACGATCCCTGCCGCGCAACATTGACGTTCAGTCCGCCATAGCCGGCGCTCCTGCGCCGGTCCTGGTGGACCCGACCCAGGTAACCCAGGTGCTGATGAATTTGTGTACCAACGCCTTTCAGGCCATGCAGACCACTGGCGGCGTTCTGGGGGTCGGCCTCACTGAGACCCTGCTTTCGGAAATTGAGGCTTCGGAGTACAATGTCGCGCCTGGGAGGTTCTTCCGGCTGGAGGTGGCCGATACCGGACCGGGCATCGCTCCGGACGACCTGGACAAGATATTCGATCCCTTCTTCACCACCAAGGGCCTGACCGAAGGCACCGGGCTGGGACTGGCCGTGGTTCTGGGCATCGTCAAGAACCATAAGGGTGCGGTCCAGGTCAGCAGCACGCCCGGCAAAGGAACCACGTTCACCATTTTCCTCCCAATGATAGCAGCCGCGTCGGAAATCCCGCCCGCCTCGTCTCCGATCCGCAAGGGCAAGGGGATCATCCTGTTTGTGGAAGACGACGAGGACCAGCTGGCAACAACACCGCGCACTATAGAGCAGCTCGGGTACACCGTGCTGGCGGTGGCCGGCGCCGATGAGGCCTTGCAAATCTTAAAAAAACGTGAGGATATCGATCTTGTCATGACCGATTACGACATGCCCGGTCTCACGGGAATCGAGCTGGCGAAACAGATCGGCGCCCAGCGGCCCGGCGTGCCCGTGATCCTGGTTTCAGGCCGCAGCTATGTCCTGGAGATGGGTAGCGAGGCAGACAACATCAGCATCATCCTGCCCAAGCCCTTCAACAAGGCGGAACTGTCCGCCACCCTGTCCAAGATACTTGTCTCGATTGATCGTGAGGAGGACTTTCCAAGTGCCGAGAATCCTGATTGTAGACGATGATCTTGAAATTCGCGGTACCATGGCCAGCCTGCTCCGCCGCCAGCAGATCGATTTCGATCAGGCGGAGAACCTGAGAGCCACTCGTTCAGCACTGGAAACGGACAATTACGACTTGCTGCTCCTGGATGTGAACCTGCCGGATGGGAGTGGTCTTTCCCTGCTTCCGGAACTCAGGTCCATGGCCAACCCCCCGGAGGTGATCATCCTCACGGGCAAAGGCGATCCGGAGGGCGCGGAACTGGCGATAGAAGGCGGCGTGTGGGACTACCTGGTCAAGCCCGCCTCCATCAAGGACATCAGTTTAAGCATCAACCGCGCGTTGAAATACAAGGATCAGCGCGACCGTTCCATCCCGCGGGCATTGGATCTCAGCCGGATGATCGGAACGAGCCGGGCCATGCGGGAATGTTTCGAAGTCATCGCCCAGGCCGCGGTTTCGGACGCCAACGTCCTGATCACCGGGGAAACCGGCGTCGGCAAGGAATTGGCGGCCCGAACCATTCACGTCAACAGCCGACGAGCCAAATGCCCCTTTGTGGTGGTGGACTGCGCCTCATTGACTGATTCCCTCATGGAAAGCACCCTCTTCGGGCACCGCAAGGGCGCGTTTACAGGAGCTTTTGCCGACCGGGAGGGACTGGTCCGCCAGGCCCATACCGGCGTTCTGTTCCTGGATGAACTGGGGGAACTGCCCCTGGCCATGCAAAAATCCCTGCTTCGAGTGCTCCAGGAGCGCAAATTTCGTCCCATCGGCGAGAATCGGGAACAGGAAAGCGACTTTCGACTGATCGCCGCCACCAACCAGGACCTGGAAGAACTGGTCGATTACGGCACGTTTCGCCGCGACTTGTATTTCCGGATCAAGACCATCCGGCTGCGTATTCCCCCCCTGCGGGACCGGCGAGAAGACATCAAGCCCTTGGCCACCTCTTTCATCGAGCAGCTTTGCAGGGAATCAGGCATCAAGACCAAGGTGTTCGGTTCCGACTTCTTCAGTTCACTGCAGGATTACGACTGGCCGGGCAATGTCCGGGAACTGGGCAACGTCGTTGAACGCGCCCTGGTGGCCGCGGGTGAGGAAAAATTTCTTTACGCCATGCACCTGCCCAAGGACTTGCGGATCAAGGTGGCCAGATCCCGCATCGAACAAGGTGCTGCCATGGCCGACGATACTTCCTCCTCCTGTCTCGACATCGTGGACTTCGGGGCCGATTTCCCCTCGCTGAAGTCCTTCAAAAGGATGAATGAACGACGCTACCTGGAAGCACTGATCCGCAAAACCGGGGGAGATGTCCCGCAAATTCTGACCATATCCGGACTTTCCCGCTCCCACTTCTATGCCTTGCTCAAGAAATATGAGCTGGAGGCCTGAGCCCTTCTTCTCCATTCTTGTATTTCCCTTGCCGAGCGAGTAGTCACGCAAACTTACAGCTTACACTTCCGAACTGTTGACGGTCATGCCGGAACTACATGCGCAAACAATTCGTCATTGCCATAGCCGCAACCTTTGCGCTCATCAGCCTTGCTGTTTTTGGTCTGGCATTTAAGGCAAACCTTGAACTGGAACGAATCGTCTCAGAGCAGTTCAACGAACAGCAACTCGGCTTGACCAGACAGATTTCCCAGGACATCGAGGAGAATTTCAGGCTTCTGGAGCAATCCCTGAGTTTACTTGCCGCGCAAATTACCGATCCTCGTACAGAAAACGATCGCCGCCATGAAACGTTCGAGTTGTATTACCCCTTTCTCCAGGACTGGGGGCTGATCGGCATCGGGATTTTATCGGAGTCCGATCCAGCGGAATCGCCACCGCTCGCGTTGTTCACCGAACAGGGATGGATCAACATCTCTGAATTAGGGATGGATCTTCCCCCTGCGGCATTCAATCTTCATCACCCGCCCCACCATCAGGTCAGCCTGGGAAAAACGCAAAAGCCGTCGCACGGCCCCTTTGCCCAGCAATGGATAATGCCGATGACGCTGGCTCTCCCGCTTTCTCCCCAGACCGAAAACAGCAGGTCCTCTCCGGGAATCGTCTTGTTTGTCCTGGACGCCCAGATCATTGCATCGCGTCACGCGGCGGGTGTACGTTCGGGAAAGACGGGTTACGCCTGGATCATCGACCATGAAGGCCGATTCATGTTTCATGTGGAGGAATCATTTCGCGGCGAGACCTCCTTCACAGTCAGATCGGTCCGCAATCCGGCTATTTCTTACCACCGGATCAACGAACTTGTGGATAATCGCCTCCTGCAGGGTCAGGAGGGAACGGATTGGTACACCTCGGGATGGCACTGGCACGTCACCGGCGAAATGCGCAAACTGTTGGCTTTCAGTCCGATTCAACTCGCCTCCGACGTGACCGGCGATCCGCACATCTGGTCTGTCGGACTGGCGGCTCCGGACACTGAAGTCTACGGGTTGATGCAGCCGGTAGTTGTTCGTCAGTGGCTTCTTGCCGGTCTGTTCTTCATCGGATTGACAATAGCATTTACGGCCTTTCTTTTTATTTCTCTGCGCTGGTCCGAAGCCTTGCGCCGGGAAGTGGACAAGAAAACCGATCACCTCCAGCGCTCGGAAGCGGAACTGCGTCAGGAGCGGGACAAGGTGCAGCAAAGCATGGAACAACTCCTCCAGGCTCAGACAAAGCTTCTGCTTGCCGAACGCTTCGCGGCCATCGGCGAGGCAGCGGCCCACCTCTCCCATGAAATCAAGAATCCGCTGATGCTCATGGGCGGTTTTGCGCGGCAGGTTCAACGCACCCTTCCGGAAGACGACGCCCGAACCCAAAAACTGGAAATCATTGCCGGCGAGGCGAAACGATTGGAGAATCTCTTGCTGGAGGTTCGCGAATTCACCCGCCCCCCCCAACCCCGGAAGGTTGAAACGGACATTACCGAACTGATCACTGAAGTGATCCGCCTGTTTCAGGAGCAGGCCGCAAGTCAGGATATCGAATGCCGCCTCGACATGGCGCCCGGAATTCCAAGGTGCATGCTGGATGTGGATCAGATCAAGCAGGTCTTGATAAATCTGATCAAAAACGCCATGGAAGCCATGGCGTGCGGCGGAAAACTGGGCATCGCCGCCAGTGCCGATGAACGCTTTGTTCAGATCGCGATCGACGACACGGGGGGAGGAATTCCGACGGAAATCATGAAAAAGTTGTTCCACCCCTTTTTCAGCACCAAGCCCAAAGGCACCGGACTTGGTCTGGCCGTCAGCTACAAGCTGGTGCAGGATCACGGCGGGGACATTACCGTCCAGAGCACTGAAGGCCGGGGAACGCGATTCACCGTGACCCTGCCGACATAGCCTACACAGGCGGCTTAAGTTACAATTGACCAATCATCTGCCAAAATTACAAAGCAAAAAAAACATTTATTTCACCTCAACATCTCAGGAGATCGTGCATGATCGCCGTTCCAAAAGGGTTTGACTTCACGGTGGCCGCGGCCGGCTTCAAATACGCCCAGCGCAATGATTTGACCGTCCTGCGCAGCGACACGCCGTGCGTCTGGGCCGCCATGCTGACCCGCAACCTGTTTCAGGCCGCTCCCGTGCTGGTGGTCAAGGAAATGCTGGCTGCCGATCGACCGGTCCGGGCCGTGGTGGTCAACGCCGGGCAGGCCAATGCCTGCACCGGAGAACAAGGTCTGGAAGACTGCCGAAACACCCTGAGCATGACCGCCCGAACCTTGCACTTGGCCCCGGAAGAACTTCTGCCCGCCTCAACCGGCGTGATCGGGGACCGCATCAAAATGGATCTTTGGGAGCAGGCCCTGGCGAAACTGGACGCCGGCCTGGGCGAGGCGTCGGCTTTGGATGCGGCCCGAGCGATAATGACCACGGACAAGTATCCGAAAATGGCTTGGCGAAGCCTGGAACTTTCCGGAAAGGAGATCCGCATTCTGGGCATGGCCAAGGGTGCGGGCATGATCTGTCCGAACATGGCAACCATGCTCGGATTCATCATTTGCGACGCCGGGGTGGACCAGAACTGGTGGCGGCAGGCCGTGGCCGTGGCCGTGGAGCACAGCTTCAACCGGATCACCGTGGACGGCGATACCAGTACCAATGACTGCGTATTTGCTTTGGCCAACAGCCGGGCCGGGATGGTCGAGGAGAAGAAAGAATTGACGCTGCTGGCCAAGGCCCTGGCTGAAGTCTGCGCGGAACTGGCCGGACTCATTGTCCAGGACGCCGAGGGCGGAACCAAGATCATCCATGTCCGGGTCAGCGGAGCCAAAAGCGTGCGTCAGGCGGAATTGGCCGCCCGGGCCGTGGGGCATTCCCCCCTGGTGAAAACAGCCATGTACGGCCAGGATCCCAACTGGGGCCGCATCGTGGCAGCCCTGGGCCGCAGCGGCGCGGATTTCGATCCCAACCAAGTCAGCGTAGCCCTGGCCGGACAGACCATCTTTCACCTCGGCGCTCCGGTGGCCATGGATTGGGACAACCTGCTGGCCGCCGCATTGTGCCGCCAGGAAGTGCATATGGACATCTCCCTTGGCGGCGGCCAGGGCAAATACACGCTCCTGGCCTCCGACTTCACGGAGGAATATATTCGGATCAACGCCAAGTATCGGACGTAGACGGTTCCTTATTCTTTGCCACCGCAAAGGGCGCGAAGACCATAAAGAGACAGAGGACAAAAGCTTTGGGTTCTCAACGAACTAAGAGTTTTCACGTCCCTCCACGTCAATTCCCCCCTTCGTGCCCTTCGTGGTGCAATCTTTGGATAAGTTCAGGTCAGAGGAGTTGCCGTAGATTTTGGTCTATCGTTTCCGGTACGCCAACCACAGCAACAGAGCGCCAATCGCGATCATGGGCAAGGATAAAACCTGTCCCATGCTCATCCAGTCCAAGGCCACAAAACCGAGATGGGCGTCCGGTTCCCGGAAAAATTCCACGCTGAATCGAAATACGCCGTACAGCAGGGCAAACAGGCCGGATACGGCCATGGGTGGACGGGGTTTGGCTGAAAAGGACCAGAGCACGACAAACAGCACCAGGCCTTCCAGAAATGCCTGATACAACTGGGAGGGGTGACGAGGCACGAAGCCCGCATTCGGGTCGGCGAAGATCATGGCCCAGGGCACGTCGGTTACCCTGCCCCAAAGCTCGCCGTTGATGAAATTCCCGATCCGTCCGGCAAAAATCCCGATTGGGGCCAAGGGAGCAACGAAATCCGCGACCTGAAAAAAACTGCGCTTGGTGCGCAGGCCGAAATACCAGATGGCGATCATCACACCGATCAAACCGCCATGAAAGGACATTCCCCCCTTCCAGATTTTGACGATCTCCAGGGGATGGTTGATGAAGGTCGCAAAGTCATAAAAAAGCACATAGCCCAATCGGGCTCCCAGGAGCAGCCCCAGGGCGCAGAACGTTATCAAATCCGGCAATTCCTGAGTATTCCACCCGGACCCCGGCTTTTTTGCCCGGATATGGCCCAGAATCCAGGCAGCAAGAAAGCCGATCAGATACATCAAGCCATACCACCGGACCTCCAAAGGCCCAATGGTAAACGCCACGGGATCAATTTTAGGATGGATCACAAATAATTACCCTTGGTTGAAGTGATAAGTATACTTTCATAAAAATCGAAATCGAAATCGAAATCGAAATCGCAATCGAAGTCGAAATCGCATTCGAACAAAAAGCCTTCACGCGTCAGGCTTCATACAGTTCACATTACACGCGACAGTTGATCAGCTCCATTTCCATCTCCCACGAAGATGACAGCTCCCGGCTTTATCGCTAGAAAATGTACCTGCCGGCAAAACCCATCCAACAATCCATCATCCGGAGCCGCCATGCAGCAAACCAGTTCGCCAGAAACATCCATCACCATTGCAATTCAGATGCTTCCTCAGGATGCCAACCCCTACGGCAGCATTCACGGCGGGATCATCATGAAGCATATCGACACGGCAGCGGGTATCGTCGCCATTCGCCATGTGCGGGGAAATGCCGTGACCGCGTCCATCGACCGGTTGGATTTCCATTATCCGGCCTATGTGGGCGACCTGCTGATGCTCAAGGCCAGCATCAATCTGGTGGGCAGATCGTCCATGGAAGTCGGCGTCCGGGTCGAAGCGGAAAATCTCCTGACAGGCGAAGTCCGCCACACCGCGTCAGCCTATCTGACCTTCGTCGCCCTGGACAAGAAAGGGCGCCCCACCCTGGCCAGGCCGTATCATCCGACAACTCCGGAACAGATTCATCGCCACGAAGAAGCCAAGATTCGCAGGAAAATGCGCCTTGCGGAAAAAAACAGGGAACGAAAAGCCGCAAAACTTCCTTGAAACTTCACCAGATATTCAATCACGTTCTCCAGGGCCCAGGGGCACAAGATCGCCGGTCATGGGCAGGGTTTCAGCCCTGACCTGAAGTTGGAAAAACAGATCTCCCGGCAATATTTCCCGCGTCGATTCCTGGATGAGCATCTGGCCCATGGTATCCGTCAGTTGGGTGATCAACCCTGAACCGACAACCTGGACTAATCCTGTTTCCAGGCCGGGGGATTGCTGCACAATCAGCACTGGAACAGGTTCTTCCTTCAGCGGTTGCCCGAACAGAGAGACATACGCACGGGAAAGCAACCCGCCCATGGTTTTGTTGTCCTGCAACGCATCAATCATGCCCCCAAAAGGCTTGATCGGCATTAGAACAGAACTGTAGCGCACCCGCTGAGAGACAGCGCCGGTGATGCTGTCCAGCCAGGGGTCGCATTCCGGAACATGGATTTGCGTTGCTCCGGCGGGAAAGCTTGGGCTTTCATCCGGAGGCTCCACGGGGCGCAACACTGGAGCCTGATCGACATAGGCGCGCAGCAACTGCCGAATTCCGTCATCCCATGCCAGTTGTCCCAATTGGTCGCAAATGCGATCATAATCGTCGATATGTGCAGGGTGCAAGGACACAAGAATTTCGGTTTCCTGGGGGACGGCCCTGGGGGGATGATCCCCAAAAAAATGCTCCGGGGTTGCTTTTTGAGGCGCGCACGAACTCAAAAATGCGCTTATCGCCAGTAGGCATAACAACTTCACGATGGTCCTCCTTGCAGAGATGATGGTCGCCGGGTAGGTTTGTTTGGTGTTCACTGAACATCTTGCATAGTTGGCGAATGCCCTCAGCAGACCTTTACAAAACTCCTGATTGCTGCGTCGTGAAAAAAAATAAAAACCTTACGTATGAGTAAACACGCTAAAAATTGAACTTTGCGAGCCTTGCACTTTTTAGCTACTCAGTAGATTCCGCGTACGGCCTCTGTTCCCGTTGATAACCGCGGCAAACCCGGCGAACGCAAGTCTGCCGGACGCGACTCAACATAAACTTTCAACCATCAATCCCTTTCGTTTGATATCAGGAATAATCCCAATGACAAGTCCGGACACTCTCGAAAAAACGCGGCACACCACCGTCAGCCTGGAGAAAACCATCTACACGCTGGGCCAGATGGAAAAGATCCCCGAACCGCAAATCGCACTGGCCGGACGTTCCAATGTGGGCAAATCATCCCTCTTGAACTGCATGACCAACAGGAAAAAACTTGCCAAGATCAGTTCCGTTCCGGGTAAAACACGGAGCCTGAACTACTATCTAGTCCAGCCCGGGAATTTCTACCTGGTGGACCTCCCGGGCTACGGGTACGCCAAACGCCCAAAAAGCGAACGTAACGTCTGGGGAAATGTCATGGAACATTTTTTCACCAGAAACAAGAGCTTGGTCGGCCTGATCTTGATCCTGGACTGCCGTCTGCCGCCCCAGACGATGGATATGGAACTCGTGGCCATGGCCCAGGCCATTTCGGTTCCGTTGCTGCCGGTACTCACCAAGGCGGACAAATGCAATCAGCGCGAACGAACCGTGACCCACCGTGCCTGGGTGGATGTTCTCGGCCCGGATGCCGATCCCCTTTTCTTTTCCTCCAAAAGCCGCCAGGGCCGCGCGCAGCTCTGGAACGAAATTCATAACCTGGTCCAGGCGGTGACATCGGATCTGGAACAAGCCCCGACGGATACACTCTGAACGGGATGAAATTTCACTTTTTGAAAAACCTAAAAATAGGGCATTTGTCTTCTATAAAAAGTCCAAAGTCTATCCGTGCGGGGTATGTCATTCACATCCAGGTAAACGGACCCGCCTCCCATCCATCTTGTCGTGCTGATTTCGATTTCGATTGCGACTTCGATTGCGATTTTGACGGATAACGCCCCGGCTACACTTTGGTTGCATGGATACTGGTGCGATATGGAAGGAAACAAATTTTCCGGCAATTATGCTGTCGGCCTTGAGCACTGATAGACTTTGGCCAGGCCGCCCTGGGCCGTTTCACGGTAGAGGCTGGGGAGGTCGTGTCCGGTTTGCTGCATGGCTTCCACGACCTGATCAAAACTGATCAGGTGCCGCCCGTCGGAAAGCATGGCAAACTCCGCCGCGGCCAGGGCCCGAATGGCGGCAAAGCAGTTGCGCTCGATGCAAGGTACCTGGACCAGCCCCAGGATCGGATCACAGGTCAAGCCGAGATGGTGCTCCAGGCCCATTTCCGCGGCATACTCGATCTGGTGCGGCGAGCCGCCCAGCAGTTGGGCAGCGGCAGCCGCGGCCATGGCGCAGGCCACTCCCACTTCACCCTGACAGCCCACGTCCGCGCCGGAAATGGAAGCGTTGTGCTTGACCACATTGCCCACAAGTCCGGCCGTGGCCAACGCCCTGAGCATGTAGTCCTCCTCAAGACCGAGTTCCTTCTGCAGATAAAACAGCACTGCCGGCACAATGCCGCAGGATCCGCAGGTGGGCGCTGTGATCACGAATCCGCCCCCGGCATTATGCTCCGCGACGGCCAATGCGTACGAGGAAAGCAACCCAGTCCGGCTGGCGCTGCGTCGCAGTTGCTTTGTTCGGGTCAGAAACCCCCTGGCCTTGCGTTGCAGGTTCAGCCCCCCGGGCAAGGAACCCTCCTCGTCCAGACCGGCTGCGATGGCTTCCTGCATTTTTACCCACACGAAGCCCAGGTGATCCCACAGGTCGGCGCCTTCGGTGGTTTCGGCCAGAGCCCAGAACGGCTTGCCCCGCGAGCAGGCCCAATCCAGGATCTCCTGCATCGAGGTCTGGGAGTAGAGGCGCGGGGTTTCGGAATCCTTTTGATCCGCGTTGCGCAGTTCCCCACCGCCGATGCTGAAAACTGTCCAGTCGCCCACAACAGCTCCATCACCGTCCAGAGCCTGAAAATGCATCCCATTGGGATGAAACGGCAGAAACTCCTCACTCCAGACCACCTCGCAACGCAACGGCTGCAGCCCCTGCGCCACGGCCTGGTCGGTCAGGTGCCCGCGTCCGGTCAGGCTCAGACTGCCGTACAGCGTGACCCGGACTGCCGCGGCCTGGGGATGGCGGCTTCGAAACTGCTCCGCGGCCCTGCGCGGTCCCATGGTGTGGCTGCTGGAAGGCCCCATTCCATATCGATACAGTTCACGCAGTGACTGCACTTGCATCTCCTCATCACAAAAAAATCAAAAAAATTACTCAACACATTTTGATACCATGCATGAAGTGGTCCGGCTTGTCTCGATTTTTCGGCATCGCATGTCTGACTGAGTCAGGATTCGTTCATCGAACCATTGCCGGACGCTTGAAGCGCCAAATGCTGTTTACTCACGCAATGGTTCGATGCTAAGAAGCCGACGAAGGAGTTGCGAGGCCGAAAAATCGAGACAAGCCGGACCGCTGGTGAGTCGTTGCGATCAGAACAGCTTTTTCAACAGTCCACCCAGTCCTTCTTCGGCATCATCGCCCAATTGACGGCGCAGAGTTCGCTCGAGCTCCTGCTTGGCCTTGCCTTTGAGCTTTTCCGCCTCCTCCGCGGCCCGTTGCCGGAGTGCGTCATCGACATTCAGGGCAAAGTTTGGGTCACTCAACGGGCCGGAAATGCGCAAAGGGATGGTCAGTCCCTTGAGCTCCTCCCATTCCCTGCCGTGCTGGCCTTCCAGGGTTCCCACGACGCCGACGTCCACCACCATGTCTACGCTTTTCGTGGGCAACTCCAACACGCCCTCCCCGTTCATGCGCAATAATGGGGAAGCCATTGCCAGGTCCTGGGTCACGGCTTTGGCGTCGCCAATCTGGAAGGAACCGCTGAGACTGGTGAAATCGGTCTTTTGGACCAGATCCGTCTCCCCAATGGTCCGCCCCCGGAAAGCTGCATGCACCTTGCGCACTTCGTGGGGCAGGTTCACGCCCCAGAGGGCGCCGTCGACAAAATCCAGGGACAGATTTCCGCGCAGGCCATGCATGACGGCATGTTCACTCAGCCCGGCGCCCTGCAGTTCGGCCGCAACCTCCGCCGTACCGGACAAAATATTTGTTTGCGCCAGAGCGATCAAGGCTTCCTGGGCCTCAACGCCCTGGACCCGCAGATCGACAATATAGGTTGGCGGCGCAACTGCGCTGTCCAGCAACGCGCTCAGGTTAATCTGGCCGGCAAAAGCGTGGGTGAGCAGGTCCTGGAGCGTCAACTGTCCATCGCGCAGGCTCAGGGCCATCCGGGAATCCGTCAGTCGCAATTCATCCGCAAGCACTGTCGCCACGTAAAGCGAAAGCTGCCCATTCACACTCTCCAGTATGGAAAGATCCGGTTCTTCCCGCGAAAGCTGCCGCTCATCGGAGGACACGGAATCCTGGACCGCATTCGTAGACGATGCCGCGGCAGATTCTTGGCCCCGCACATCGCCGGCCATATCGTTTTCGAAACCTTCCGTTTTTCCAGATGTTCCATCGGGTCTTGCGGAACCATTCAGGCCGTTGACCGTACGCTGATTCTTCAGTTCCCGCAGCAGCGGATTCAGATCAAGCGTATCCGCGGTGAATGCCGCGGCAATCTCAGGTTTGCCGCTGTAGTCGACCCGCAGATCACCGACCAGCCTGAGGTCGTCCAGGGAAAACAGCAGCGGGTCGATGACTGCCACCCGGCCCTCCATGTCGAGCCTGACCTCGCCTTGAACAGCAACAACCTTGCTCCCGCCGGGGACGTCGTCACCCCGGGCCACGACATCGGCCTTAACATCCCGCAATTCTAGGAGCTGAAAATCCGGGGCCAGTCGGGCTTCTGCCCGCAGAGTGTTCGCCATGCTGACCTGATCGACATCCGCCCTGCCCTCCAGCGCAATGGACACCCACTCTCCCGGCGCAAACCGGGACAAAGTCAGATGCAGATCACGCACCTCTGTTGTCCTGCCGGCCTGGCGGTCGTCGATCACGATTTCCGCATTGGCCATCCGCAGTCCCTCGACCACGATCTCCCATTCCCTCTCGGTTGCCGTTTCCGGAGTCGGCTCTTCCGTACGATCCGGTACGGAACGCGGATCTTCCCGCGCATCTTCCGGTTCCGGTTGACGTAAATTATCCAGATTGGAACGGCCGTCGTCCAGGGTCAGCACGTGCACGGCCACGTCGTGCAGCACGATCTCGCCGACCTGGAGACGCTTGCGGAACAACGGCGTTACGTCCACGAACAGTTCGGCGCTGCCCACGGTGAGCAAGGGACGATGTTCTTCCATGCCCGGTGGGTTGCCCAGTTCGGCCGCGCCCATGGAAATGCCCAGCCGCGGCCAGAAGGTCCAGGAAAGGTCGCCAGTGATGAGCACTTCCCGATCCGTAGCCTCCTGGACTTGCCTGGCAATCAGGGGACGGAAGGCATTTGGGTCCACCAGCATCGCCAGCGCAACAACGGCGCCGACAGCCAGCAGGACGAGAATGCCGATTATAATAAGGATTTTTTTCATGAAACTCCTTCTCTATGTAAGGCCCCAGATTCAAGTACTGATTTACGAGGATGAAAGGTCTTGACGTCAACCCGTCTCCTTCAGACACAACACACGACCATTCCCTCCACCACATCCATACCGCGAATGTCAGGTGTGAGGCCGGAGAAAAGGCGATCAAAGGCTTCCAGACCCTTGAGATACAGGATTGACACTGTCCGGCCGGAGTCTTCTCCCGCATGCGCAGCGTAATGCTCAAAGGATAGGCCACAACTCCAGTGACGACAATCCTCCCGGCCATGAATGTGTAGAATCATCACTCAACACGTGGCAACCCTCTGAGCAAGTATTACTGGAGAGGCTGAGGGGGCATTCGAACTCAAGGCTCAATTTATCTTTCCACGAAGAACTACGCTGCAGAAGTCCGGCTTGCCATCCGAGAAATATGGATTAGGTGATATGTGCCCGACCCATCCTTGAAGAACAGCAACTGCCGTACGGCAGCGCCCCCCCACACTTGAATAATTTTGTTGTCAAGCCATGACATTTATTTGAATTTAACTATTTCTACTTTGAAACGAAGGCTGAACTCGACGGCTTCTGCTGCCATGAACATGTTTGAACTGAGGATACACCATGAAAATCATCTATTGGAAACTGATCTTGATCGTTGCGATTGTCTTGTTGGGAGCGGAAAATCTCTCCGCGAGAACGGTTTATGTCGGGGAACGTCAGGAGATAACTCAACGCACCGGCCCGTCGACCGATCATCGAGTATTGAAAATGCTGCCCACCGGGGCTCGATTGACAGTTTTGGAAACGAATGACGGCTGGTTGCGCGTTCAAGGCCCAGACGGAACCGTCGGCTGGGTGCTGCAGCGATTTACCTCTGGAGAACTGCCCAGCAACCTGCAACTGGAACGCCTCCAGCAGGAATACGACCAGCTTCGGGCCGCTTCCGGGGGTGCTTTGGACAGGGTAGCCGAACTGGAAGCCTCCAACACGAACCTCATGGATTCACTTTCCGAAGCCACCAGCAGTCTTGCCGCTTTGGACGAAAAATATACGACTCTGGCCGCGGAGGCGGCTAACGTTATTGAATTGAAGGAACAACATGACCAAGCCATGCAGGATTTACAACAAGCAGAGGCCCGGATCATTCGATTGAGCGAAGAGAACGCGGAACTGCGTTCATCTGAACAGTTGCGCTGGTTTCTTTCCGGAGCTGGAGTCGTTTTCGGTTCCTGGCTGTTCGGCTTTCTCATGGGACGCCGGCGGCGCCGACAACCTTCCAGTCTGAGGTTGTAGAGTCACTGTCACCAATGTGGCCTTTTATCATCATCCTGCCTCAATACATTCCTTGTCAGTGGCATATGAGGTCGTGCCCCCATTGTTCACAGGGAGTCGGATTCTAGAATTGGGTCACTGGCGTTCATTATTCGTTGGCCTGACGGCTCACGCCCTCTCCTGGCCATGAGCCGACAAATGCGAAAGGACTGAACCTATGCGGTCTGATTTTGAAATCCTCGGAGGGCTGGGACCTCGTTTCCAGCCACTTCGATCATGCCGTTGCTCATGGCCAATGGGCTGCGGCTGAAAAAATTTCGGGGCATAGGATTCATTAAACAGCGCAACGAGGAGGAAAAAATGGAACATGTTACAATCCCGCAAACAAAACTTGATGTCAGCCGTGTGGCGCTGGGCACCTGGGCCATCGGCGGCTGGATGTGGGGCGGAACCGATGAGCAGGAGTCGATCAGGACGATTCATGCGGCTCTGGACAAGGGCGTGAACGTGATCGACACAGCTCCGGTTTACGGCTTTGGCCGCTCTGAAGAAATCGTCGGCAAAGCCCTGAAGGAATATGGGCGTCGCGAGAACGTCCGCATCGCCACGAAGGCGGGCCTGAACTGGACCGCCGACGGTCAGGTCTTCCGCGACTGCACTCCAGAACGGATCACGAAGGAAATTGACGAATCCCTGCAGCGGCTCGGGGTCGACCACATCGACATCTACTTCGTGCATTGGCCGGATCCGACGGTGCCCATCGAGGAAACCGCCCAGGTGATGAACAATCTTTTCAAGCAGGGCAAGATCGGCTCCATCGGCGTGTCCAACTATTCAACAGCGCAAATGGACGCCTTCCGCGGCGAAGCTCCGCTGCATCTGTGTCAGCCGCCGTACAACATCTTCGAGCGGGAAATCGAACAGGACATATTGCCCTACTGCAAGACCAACAACATCGCCCTGATGACCTACGGCGTGCTCTGCCGCGGCCTGCTCAGCGGAAAGATGCGCCGCGACCGGGAGTTCAAGGGGGACGACCTGCGCAAGGCGGATCCGAAGTTCCAGCAGCCCCGATACGACCAGTACCTAGCGGCAGTCGAGGAGCTCAAGGCGCTGGGCTCGAAGAAGAACAAGGGACTGCTGCCCTTTGCCGTGCGCTGGGTTCTGGACCGTGATGTGGAAATCGCGCTCTGGGGCGGCCGCAATCCGGACCAGATGGAACCGCTGGCGGAAATCGAAGGCTGGAAAGTGGATTCCGAAATCATGCAGCGCGTGGAAGACATTCTGGATGAGCATGTCACGGACCCCGTTGGTCCGGAATTCATGGCCCCCCCTTCCCGGAACGACGTCAGCATGGATTGACGGAAGGATGAAAAACTATGTGGGGTGTTCGGGATACAGCTACGACAGCTGGACTGGCGCATTCTATCCCAGGGATGTTCCGAAAAAGCGATTGCTGAAATATTATGCAGAATATTTCGATACGGTGGAAACCAACAGCAGCTTCTACCGCCTGCCCAATGAAAGCACTTTAAAAAACCTGGTATCATGGCGTACCGGCAATTTCCGCTTCACGCTCAAGGGAAGCCGGTACGTCACCCACAAAAAAACTTAACGATGTCGGGGACGCAGTCGGATTTTCTATGATGCTGCCAGCATGCTCAAAGGGAAATTGGCCTGCATCCTGTGGCAGTTACCGGACACTCTGCATAAGAACCTGGACAAGCTGGAATCGTTCTTCAGGGTACTCAGTGACGACTTCCTGATTCCTGAACAATAACGACTTCATCTCGGTGCCAGCCATTCAACTACGATCAGCAGAATAATCAGAGCTATGGCCGTCAGCACGGCAACGGTACCTCTCTGGAGATCCAGCAGTTCATGCAGGGTCAGCTTGCCGTAGTCTCCCCACTCCTGCACCTTTTTCTTGATCTTTTCCGGAACTTCCGCAAACAGCCACGATCCGGCTATCAGCCCAGCGGCCACTGCCAGGGCATCGAAGTTCCCCTGGCCAATGGCCGCGGCGTTGGTGCCCGGACAGTATCCGCTCAAGCCGAAACCGGCACCGAAGATCAAGCCGCCGATAATATTGGCAGCATATCGCGTTGAGGGCAGCTGGTACTGGACCATTCCCATGCGATGCATGACGTAAATCCCGATCATCCCGACCAGAATCGCCGATGCCATGACCTTGATGACGGTGAAATCCTCCAGCAGCAGAACGCCGATCAGTACGTGATATTTGGCCACTCCGCCTTTCTGGAGGAGAAAGCCGAACGCGACTCCGAAGACCAGACCGAGAAAGAGCTGGCCGGAGTTGCTTTCCGGAAACGAAGTGGATTCTGGTTTCGCTGACATGATCTAGACCCTGTAGAGCAGCATGGCGACAAGGATACCGCCGATAAAAAAGCAGATCACCGCCACCCAGCTGCCGACGGATAATTGTAATGTTCCGCTGATACCGTGACCACTCGTACATCCGCCTGCCACTCGCGCGCCAAAAGCCATAAGTACGCCACCGAAAAAGGCGGCAATCAGTCGCAGCGACAGCGCACCCTCGCCGAATCTCGCTTCCCACAATGGCGGCAGCCATCGTCCCGTGATTTCACCACCGGTCCAGGCAGCCAAAAACGCCCCGATGAAAATCCCGGCAAAAAGCATCAGGCTCCATGAGACTTGCGGTTTATTCTGCTGAAAATAGGGAAGAACATTTACTCTTCGCGGCGCGAAAAGCTTACCCAGCATACCTGCGATGATCGCATAGGCGCTGGATGCGCCGATTTTCTTGCCGGAAAAATAGAATGTCAGCCAGGAGAGAACTCCAATCAATCCGCCGGCAAGATACGGCGACCAGGCTGGTCCGGGATAGGACAACGGGCTGAGGGGATCCGTTTGCTGTCCCAGAGCATGCGCGGAACATGCAACAAGGAACGTCCCCGCAGTGACGACAGCCCTGCCCAAGGTCATCCCCGTCATGGCTTGCCGCCTTCCACCGGAAAACCGGCATTCGTCCAGGCCTGCCAGCTTCCGGGGATATTGCGCACGTCGTCGAAGCCGTTTTGTTTCAGGACGCTGGCCGCGATGCTGGAGCGATAGCCGCTGCCGCAGTAGGTTACCGTTGTCTTCTCGCGATCCAGCTTTTCGATATTGTCTCGCAGATAGGGGACGAAAAAATGCCGGGCACCGGGAATGTGACCGGATTTCCATTCCGCTGGGGTTCGGACGTCCACAAGCTGAACGTTTTTCAGAACGTCCTTCAGTTCATGGACGCTCATCTGAGGAATGTGGTTCAGCATTAAGCCGGCATTGTTCCAAGATTTCATGCCGCCCACCAGGTACCCCGCAAAATGGACGTACCCGGTCCGCCAGAGCAGTTTCACGATCCGCTCCAGTTGGTCGTCGTTTTCCAGGACCAGCAGCAACGGGTCGTCGAACTTGAGCATCCAGCCGGCCCAGGACGACAGTTCGGCTCGGGCCCCAATATTCAGGGCTCCTGGGATATGCCCACCGCAAAAGGCCATCATGTCCCGGGTATCGAGCACGATGTTGTTCTGATTCTCGGCTGTTTGCTTGAAATCCGCTACGGACAGGGCCGGAACGGGAGGATAACCGCCTTGGACATCCGCTCCTCTTGCGTTGAGATGATGCATCGGCTTGTAATAAAATGGTTCGGGGCCGGACGACTCGAGAACCATCTGGATGAAGGCGTCCCGGTCCTTGGTTCGCATATAGCGATTGTGTTTCTGCTCGTAGCCGATGGTCGAGCATTTGAGGTCGCCGATATCTGGGCCGCAGGACGAACCGGAACCATGACAGGGAAACACGAGCACTGAATCATCCAGGCTGCCGTAGAACCCGACAATGCTTTCGTACAACGCCCCGGCCAACCTCTTCGTCTCCTCTTCTCCCACCAGATCAGGACGCCCCACGGAATTGACGAAGAGACTGTCCCCGCTGAACACCGCCCAGATGGAATCCTTGTGCTTGGATTCGCTCATCAGGTAAGCCAGATGCTCCGCCGTATGGCCGGGAGTGTGCCTGGCCGTCAGAATGAAACTGCCGAAGTCCAAAGTATCGCCGGAATGGACCGGTTCATGATCATACCCATACTCACCGGCGTCCGCCTCATGACTGGCATAGATCTTCGCATTGGGAACCTTGGCCCTGAGTTCATGGGATCCGCTTACGAAGTCAACATGAATGTGGGTTTCGATGATATGGGTGATGCCAACCTCATGCTTTCGGGCCAGGTGCAGATAGATGTCGACATCAGGACGGGGGTCGATGACCACGCCAATCCCTTTGGAGGGATTTCCCAGCAGATAGGAAAGCTGCGCCACACCCGGCGTATGGATCTGTTCAAATACGATTGCCATGGAAACCTCCATCAGTTGCAGCGTCGAAAGGCTGACCACGTTCTGAACTCATATCAATATCAGTGCCAGCTCGTTCGTCATGATATCAGCTTAATTTCATGGGGTTGATTCCGCACGTGGTATGAATGTGGGTAAATTCTCACTCAATAAAATACAATTTCTTAAGACATTGGAATTCAGGGGCAAGAATCATAAATTTTTAAAAAATCCGGACGCTTTTCTGTATAACGACTTCCACCGTTGTTGCGTCAACATGCTACGATATTGCGCGCATCACTCATTCCGGAGAAGCCGGAAATCCAGGCCATTCGTCGAGTTTAATTATCCAGTTTTATCTGAAGAATTAACGTGGATTGTGGAGGAAAGACAGATCATGTTTTCAGGAAGATCGGGACTCATCCGAAATACCATGAGCCTTCAGATTGGCTACCATTCGCTGGTGATGGGAACCTGCCCAGTAGATACGCCGACATGCGGGGCATTCGTGGAATGTCTGATAATAGCGGGATGTCAACGGCTCAAGCCGGTCCGCGACGTCGGCTTTGGCTCGTGGTTCGAGTCTGATGTTGCAGTGGATGCATCTTGAGAACGCCTTGATATCGGACGCAAGCCCAAATAAATCGACAATTTCCTTGAGTTGATCCCAGGGGCGATGCGCACGGACCAACCGCCCGAAGACAACACGGCTTCGCCTGAGCAACCGATGGTCCCTGCTCAGTAGAACACGTCCGCTTCTCGCTGATTCAGCGGCTATCGCGGCATCCGACATTCCGCGGCAACCCGCGGCATCCATCCCGATCATGCGCAGCAATTCAGCAAGACGGTGCACGTTCTCATCAACCAGAAAGGCAAGACTTGGCAGGGGATTCGGACGAAGAAGAGTTGCCTTGGCCACATCCCATGGAGCAGCAATCGGAAAAACATTCAATTCAAATCCCGCTTCCACAACAGCATCAAATCCTACCGGTACACCATCGAGAAGAATCTCCCCGACTTCAGTGTGCGGCGGCCCAACTGCCTCGATGACATCCTTGACGGAAGCACGGCGTAGCAACGGATAACCACGTTTAGCGCCCTGCCTTGAGAAGGACGCGAAAACCCGCAGATCGTCATGAAAGGTGATCACTACAGGCATTTCGAAGCACCGAAAGTACAGTGGCAGAGATTTTCTTGTCTACCACGAAGGGCACGAAGAGCACGAAGCGGAACTGGGGGAGAAACTTCTTCGTGTCCTTCGGGCTCTTCGTGGTTATCTATTTGTTTCTATGAATTCAGTTGAGTTGTTGTCTTATACATTTACTTTATCACTGCGTTGATTTTTTTGATCTTCTTGAACACTTCGTCGAGATTATGATTTCGCCAAGCCACCCGCCGCAGATCGGAAGCCAGCATGTGTGGAGGGGCCGCGACTTCAGTTCGAATGCCCTGACGGCGAAGTTCCTCGACCATGGGGGCGTAATCCCCATCCGCGGCGACCAGAATCAGAAAGTCGGGATTCAACCGCAGACATAGGGACAAGGTGGCAATAATCAACCGCTGATCATCACTTTGCTTGTAATACCATTCCCCAACATCGCCGGTACTCCGTTTGGCCGGAGATTCAATGACCGTGGCGCCGCTCATCTGGAGGGCGTACTTTTTGCGCTCGAAATTCTGCGCCACCTGCATGAACGATTCGGCGGTATCATCATCGGGCACCCGGCGCACGAGGGGGACAAGTATTTCAAGGACATCAACATTTTTGGTCTCGTCAAGGGCATGTACGAAATCATCAATGGGGAACCATTCAAAACCAAATTCCTTGGCCCGCATTTCCGCGGGCAATAAATCGATACTGACAATTTTCCTGATCATGTCGTTCCTGTTTGATTATTCATGCACAATAGTTGCATGAGGTTAAAGTCATTTGAATGCTCAAGCTCAAGTGAGAGCAAAAGCCTTCCTCATTGAATGGCTAAAAAATCCGAATGCATAACTAAAACTCAGTAAGGAGTGAAAGCCTTCAAGAACAATCGATTGTATGCCACAAACAAAAGGCACATTTTATTTCACTGATATTGGTATTCATCCATAGGGGAAAAAATGATAGTACAACCTCCTGTATTTACTGTCATCAATTATCCATGCTCTGCCCTCTGTTCCGCCTTAACTCACTGAAAACATAGTTTTTCATCCTTGACTCTTTTATCGTTCCAATTATTCTCTTCCAAACAAACATCAACTTTGGAGGAAATTGTGGTGAAAATGCGAAGTCTTAAAAATTTTAGAACACCACCGACGCGGCGGATGTTTTTTTGTAATATTCTTTTTTTTCTGCTTTTTATCAGCATATCCCCAGCCGGCGCGCAACCTTTCAATGTTTTTGTGAGCATAGCGCCTCAGAAATATTTTGTTGACCGCATCGGAGGGGGCCTGGTGAACGTGTCCGTAATGGTTCCCCCTGGCGCCTCTCCCCATATGTACGAACCTCGACCGGCCCAGATGCGTGCTTTGGCGGAAGCCGAGATTTACTTCGCCATCGGAGTGGAATTTGAGAATGCCATATTGCCGAAGATCTCGTCCATGCATCCAAATCTACGGATCGTGCATACGGACCGGAATATCGAGAAAATCCCGATGATCCCGCATCACCACCATGACCATGAGCACGAAAGTGAGAAGGCTCACGGGCACGCTCACTCCCATGATCATAAGCAGGATCATGGACACAAACATGACAATGACCATGGGCATAAGCGTGGCCATGACCACAAGCATGATAACGAAAATAAACACGGCCATGGACACGATCAGGATAATGGACATAAGCAGGGTCATGGCCATACACATGCTTACGGCGATCCTCATCACGTTGATGCCCACAATGGACCGGACACCCACATCTGGCTTTCACCGGACCTTGTCCGCATCCAGGCAGGAGTAATCTTGGAAGCCCTGAGCGCTCTCGACAGCGCCCATGCAAGCGTTTATGAAGCCAACTTCAACAGCTTCATGAAGGATCTTGACGACCTGGATGCCGACATCCGGAGCACCCTTTCCGAAAAGGAAGGCGCCGCCTTCATGGTCTTTCATCCGGCCTGGGGATATTTTGCCCGTCATTACGGACTGGAACAGATTCCCGTTGAGGTAGAGGGCAAGGACCCCAGAGCCCAGGACTTGCAAAACCTGATTCAACGCGCCAAAGCCGAACAAATCCGAGTCGTCTTTGTTTCCCCCCAGTTTTCCGCACGTAGCGCGGAAACCATTGCTACAGCCATAGACGGCGAGATCATCGCCATTGATCCGTTGGCGGAAGACTGGATGGCGAACATGCGACTGGTCGCGGAAAAATTCAGGAAAGCCATGCTCTGATCATCGAGCCGGATGTTCGCGGACATTTTTCGGTAGTAAAGCCCAGGAGTCCTATTCCAATGCCAGCGCCTGTTGTCCATGTACAGGATGTTCATTTCGCCTATACCGGGCAGCACTGCGTGCTGGAAAACGTGAATCTGGATGTTCAGCAAGGAGACTTTCTGGCGGTTCTCGGTCCGAACGGCGGTGGCAAAACCACGCTTCTCAAGCTTCTGCTGGGTATCCTGTCGCCGCACAAGGGAACCATCTCGGTACTGGGCGAGCCTCCAGGCAGCACTCCTTCCCAGGTGGGATATGTTCCGCAGAACACCAACATCCACAACCTGTTTCCGATCACCGTGAAAGACGTGGTCCTGCTTGGCCGATTGCCGCGGCGAAATCGATGGCGCAACTTTTCCCAGACGGATGAACAGGCGGCCCGACAGGCCCTGGAGCACGTCGGCATCTGGCCGTTACGCAACAAGCGCATCGGACAGCTTTCCGGCGGGCAACGGCAGCGGGTCTTCATTGCCAGGGCGCTGGCAAACAGTCCGGAGCTGCTGTTTCTGGATGAACCCACGGCCAGCGTGGACCGTGAATTCCAGACGCTTTTCTACAATCTGCTCAAGGAACTCAATGCCACCACGACCATCATCGTGGTCAGCCATGACCTGTCCATTCTTTCCAGCCACGCCAAGTCCGTGGCATGTGTGAACAAGGCCCTGTTCTATCACGACCAGGCTGAATTCACCCAGAACATGCTCGAAGCCACCTACCACTGCCCCGTTGAACTCGTGGTTCATGGAGCGTTTCCTCACCGCGTACTCAAGGAACACGGCTGCTCATGAGCCTTGATTTCCTGCAGTTCGAATTCATGCGCAACGCCCTGCTGGCCTGCCTGCTGATCAGCATCAGTTGCGGAATCATGGGGACCCTGGTGGTTGTCAACCGGCTGGTCTTTCTTTCCGGCGGCATTGCCCACGCCTCGTATGGCGGCGTCGGCGCGGCCATGTATCTGGGAAGTTCGCCCTACTTCGGCGCGGCTCTATTTGCTCTTCTGGCTTCTGGAATCATGGGCGTGGTCAGCCTCAAATCCAAGCATCGCAGCGACACGGTGATCGGCGTCATCTGGGCCGTGGGAATGGCCGTGGGAATAATCCTGGTAGACATCACGCCGGGCTACAACGTGGATTTGATGAGCTACCTGTTCGGCAGCATCCTTCTGGTGCCCAGGGAAAGTCTCTGGCTGATGGCCGGCTTGAATCTGGCGGTTCTGGCGTGGATATGGTTTTTCTACTCGGATATGCTGGCCATGTCCTATGATGAGGAATATGCCCAGGTCATGGGCGCGCCTGTTCGGCTGCTGTACTTTGCCCTGCTGGCCTTGACCGCCTTGACCGTGGTCGTGGTCATCCAGGCCGTGGGATTGATCCTGGTCATCGCCCTGCTGACCATTCCGGCGGTCATCGCCGAGGGATTCTCCCGCTCCCTTGGCACGATGATGGCTTGGTCCGTATTCTTCAGCGCCACCTTCTGCATTTTCGGCCTGCTCCTGGCCTACCATCTGAATCTGACGGCCGGCGCATCCATTGTCATGGTTGCCGCGGCGGCTTTTTTTCTCGTCAAGACCCTCCAATGGGTGCGCGGCAGAAGAATTCCGTAAGCTCCCGTCCTAACTCGACCAGTTCGATCACCCGCGCACCAGAATGATCGCCCCCACGGCGAGAACCAGGGCCGCGACACGATTTCTCGTCATCTTCTCCCGGAATACAACCACGGACAATACCACGGCCACCAGGAAATGCATTCCGTTCACGGCTGCCACAATGGCCAGGGGACCCAGGGCCAATGCCTTGAGAAAAAAATAGAAACCGGCCAGATTGAGCAGTCCCATGGCCAAGCCGATGCCCACGGCCGTTTTTTTCGAGTCGTGATCCGGATCCGGCGCGAACATGCGCGGCGCCAGGACCAGGGTGAACAGGGTCGAGAAGATGTAGGACAAGGCGATGAAGGCCAACAGATCCGTGCCGTCGGCCGCGTACTTGGAACTGATGGCGGACAAGGCGCCGGCCACCATGGCCAGAACAACCAGCAGCATTCCCCTGGCCCGGGTGTCGGCTCCGTCCGCCGAAGCACTGTCGCGACTGAGTATCCAGATTACGGCAAAGGAAAGCAGCACGCCCGCCGCCTGAAGCGGTTGGAGGCGTTCCTGAAGCAGGAAGACGGCGAAAAGGACCACCAGGACGATGTTCATCCGGATCAACGGATAGGCCACCGTAGCGGGCATGTGTTTCAAGGCTTCGATGTGGGCCAGGGTGGCGCCGACAAAGGTCAGGCTGTTGGCCAGGGAAATGAAAATCAGAAAACCCAGGCTCGGGATGATGGGAGGATGCAGGACAAGCAGGACGCTACTGAGAACGGCCACCGTGACCATGAAACAAAACGTGGTCAGAAACGTGCCGCAATTCCGGGCCGCCGCCACCTTGTACAGAAAGCGCTGTCCGCCGAGGAGCAAGAGGGCCAGAAGGGAATAGGCGTACCAGGCTTCCATGCGAGTGGATCGTGGTCTTGCGAATCGCCTAGATCACCCTGTGCAGAGGACCGCCCCTGGCTGCGAGTTGATCCACCCGTTTCTCGACTTCCGGGTCCGGCTCCAGCGCCGGAGCGTGATGAGGCTTGCTTCGGGCGTCGATGACCAGCGGCCCGGTACAGCCCCAATGTTTGCAGATCGTGCTTGCGCCGACGCCGTAGATGTCGCACCCCGGATCAGAGCGGGTGAAGCAGATCCACAGAAAATTGTTCAGACTGGCAGCCGTGAAAGCGCTGTCGTCCACTACCAGGATCAGCGGCCATTCCTGGAATTGCCCTGTATCACGCAGTTCCCGACATAAATCCTCCATCCGCGGGTCCTGGGCATGGCGGTTGCGGACACATGGCGGCCCCTGGACGGCCAGCACGCCGGGAAGGCAGATTGTGGGCACGTCGAACCCATCAGGCAGACGCATGTCCCTGGGCAGGGTCGTGGGCAGGGTTCGTCGCGGCGGCCCCGCGGCGGCAATGACGACCTTGGAGCCCTCGTTCAGCCCCAGGCCGGAATAATCCAGGGTATCTACCGTGGTCCGGGTCTGAAAATGCAGATCCCGGGTCCAGTCGACGCGTTGCAGGACATGGCGGAAGAAAGCGGGGATGTCGTGGATGTCTAAAGCCGGGTCGTCGCCGCTGTTCGCGATGAACAGATACTTGGCCAGAGAAAGCTGGCCCTGGCCAAGGATGGCGTTGGCCTGAGTCAGCAGTTCCCGTGGGGACTTATGCGGATCATAGGGCACGTATCGCTCGCTGCCCAGGGCCAACAGCAGGGGATGGACTCCGGCGGCGTCCACGGCATGGATGGCCCGGACCCCCGGCAGGACCGTGGGAATGGCCTCCCCGGTCAGTTCGTGGATCAGCGCGCCGAAGGACGTATCCTCCTGGGGCGGGCGCCCCACCGTGGTAAAGGGCCAGATTGCGTCCGGGCGGTGATAGACGCGGTCCACTCTGAGCACGGGAAAGTCATGCTCCAGGCTGTAGTATCCGAGATGATCGCCAAAGGGTCCTTCAGGCAGGGTCTTGGTATCGTCGATGACGCCGGAGATGCAGAAATCCGCATGGGCAGGCATGACCAGACCGTTGGCCGCGGGAACCAGCTCCATCCTGTGGCCGCCGAGCATCCCGGCAAAGCTGATTTCCGGCATGCCCTCGGGCAACGGCATCACCGCGGCCAGGGTCATGGCCGGCGGGCCGCCGATAAAGACATTCACGCGCAACGGCTGACGACGTTCCAGAGCCTGGGCGTGGTGTACGGCTATGCCGCGATGAATCTGATAATGCAGCCCGACCTCCCGGTTCGGTGCATATTGCCCCCCGCTGAACTGAACCCGGTACATGCCCAGATTGGAATGCATCCAGCCGGGACTGGCCGGACTCTCGGAATAGACCTGGGGCAGGGTCACGAAGGCGCCGCCGTCCTTTGGCCAAGAAACCTGGTTCGGCAGATCGGTCAGGTCGCAGGTGCCGGCCAGAATCGGCCCGTTGGACACGAACTTGGGACGGGCATTCCAAAGCGTCCGGATCAGGCCCAAGTTTTTCCAGGGCGCACGCATGGCCTCTCCGGGATCGACCTTCAATCGGACCAGTTTCTCCAGGGCCGGCAGGGTATCCCGGAACAGATACCTGGCCCGGTCCAGGGTGCCGAAAAGATTGCCCAGCATGGGGAAACGGCTCCCCTTGACCCTGGTGAACAACAGAGCCGGCCCCCCGGCCTGATAGACCCGGCGCTGGATCACCCCGGCCTCAAGATACGGATCGACTTCCACATCCAGACGGACCAACCGCCCGGCAGCCTCAAGATCTCGGATGCATTCCTGCAGATTGTTGTATCCCATGCCCTACTTGTACCCGACGAAATATCCATCGTCCAGATCAACGGGGACGCACGTTCAAACTCAAGATCGAAATCGAAATCGTAATCGATATCGAAATCGAGATTTGAACGCTTTTGATTTCTCAGCAAAGGATGACGATATTGGGCGGGAATACAGTTGAGGTTCGATTTCGATTTCGATTTCGATAAAGCAAACTCATGAAGGGATCATGATTCCAGAATTTGACGGAATCAGCGGCACAGGGTATCCAAAAAGGTTTGGCAATAAAAAATCCGACTGATTCAATCAAGGAGAATATACCCATGTGTCCGACGCAACTTGGTCCGGTAGGATCGTTCATCAACCATCATTATCGCCATTTCAACGCCGCTGCTTTGATCGACGCAGCCAAGGCATACGATGATTTTTTGACCGGTGGCGGCAAGATGATGATCACCCTGGCCGGGGCCATGAGCACGGCCGAACTGGGGCTTTCCCTGGCCGAGATGATCCGCCGGGATAAAATTCATCTCATCGTCTGCACCGGAGCCAACATGGAGGAGGACATCTTCAACCTGGTGGCCCATGATTATTATGAGCGGGTGCCGCATTACCGGGACCTGACGCCCCAGGACGAGGCGGAGTTGCTGGCGCGGCACATGAACCGCGTGACCGACACCTGCATCCCGGAAATGGAGGCCATGCGGCGGATCGAAAAAGCCATGCTGGAGGTCTGGACGGCCGCGGACGCCAAGGGAGATCGCTATTTTCCCCATGAGTTCTTCCGCCAGATTCTGGCCAGCGGGGCCCTGGCATCCTCTTACCAGATCGATCCCAAGGATTCCTGGATGGTGGCGGCTCTGGAAAAGAACGTGCCCATGGTGGTTCCCGGCTGGGAGGACTCCACCTTGGGCAACATGTACTCGGCCGCGGTTCTGCGCGGGGAGGTCAAGAACGTCCATACCGTGCGCACCGGAATCGAGTACATGACATGGCTGGCTGAACATTACATCCAGACCACGAAAACCAATCAACTGGGGATGTTTCAGATCGGCGGAGGCATTGCCGGCGACTTTCCGATTTGCGTGGTGCCCATGCTCCATCAGGATATGGAGATGACCGAAGTGCCGTTATGGGGGTATTTTTGTCAGATCAGCGACAGTACGACCAGTTATGGTTCCTATTCCGGGGCCATTCCCAATGAAAAAATCACCTGGGGCAAATTGGGCGTGGATACACCGAAGTTCGTCATCGAATCCGACGCGACCATCGTCGCTCCATTGATTTTCGCCTATTTACTGGGTTGGTGATCAGGTTCCAGCATGCACATGTGACAAATCCCGGCGACCTTTTTCAGTTCAACCACAAAGGAAATACCGGCGCCGGGTTTGTCCAGTTTGCCCGCCTTCATCAAGGCCTTCAGGACGGTGTCGGTTATCTCCTGCGGCACGATGGTCAAGATGATGTCTTTCTCCGGTTCTATGGGAATGCCCCAGAACTTCTTGTTTTCCCGTACTCCGGTTCCCCGCCCCGGGATGATCGTGCCGCCTTCGGCTCCGGCTTCCTTGGATGCCTCAATGATCGCATCACTATGGCCCTTGTTCACTATGGTGACAATAAGGTCAAAGGGGATACCCACTTCCATGGTCAACTCCTGTTTTTAATGAACGTCACAACCATGCCCAGAATCATGACCGAGAGAATCGGCGCCATGGCCACCAGGGCGATCAGACCGAAGCCGTCCAGAATCGCATCCCGGCCGTCGATGGCCGAGGCGATGCCCAGGGCCACGGCCAGAACGAACGTTACGGTCATCGGACCCGTGGCCACTCCTCCGGCGTCAAAGGCAATGGCCACGAAGGTACCGTCGCAAAAAAGCATCAACAGCAGGGCCAGCAGATATCCGGGCACGATAATGTAGTGAATGGGAATGCCGTAGATGATCCTGGCCATGCCCAGGGCCACGAACAGTGCGACGCCCAGCGACAGGGTGACCAGGATCACATCTTTACGGATACTCCCGGCCGATGCCTTTTCCACCTCATGACTCAGAATTCGCACGGCCGGTTCAGCCACCGTAGCCACCAGTCCCAAAATGAACCCAATGGGCATGAGCAGCCACTTGTGGTCCATGCCCCCTAGAATCTCCCCCATTTGCGTGCCCACGGGCATGAAGCCCACCTGGACTCCCTGTAGAAACAAGGCCAGTCCCAACATGGTCAAGATCAGCCCCTTGACCATGTTCACCACGTATTTTTTGGGCAATTTGAGATAAAATATCTGAAAAAAAATGAAAAAGCCCACCAAAGGAATCATGGCCTGTAGAACTTCCCAGCTGACATGGCCGAAATGCAGAAAATCCAGAAGTTCTCTCATCCGTAAATCATCCCCAGGAGCATGACGCCGATGACAGGCCCTATGGAAGCTAGGCCGACTAGCCCGAAGCCGTCCGAAAAGGAGGACCGCCCGCCCATGACGGCCACCGTGCCCAGTCCCAAAGCCAGAATAAAGGGCACGGTCACCGGGCCGGTGGTTACGCCGCCGGCATCAAAGGCAATGGGCACGAAGGAAGGAGGCGTGACGAAGGACAACGCCAAAATAAGCAGATATCCGCCGCTCAGCAACCACTGAATGGGCACCTTGAGCACGATGCGCATCATGGCCATGGCCACGAAGACCGCCACACCCAGGGCCACGGTAAAAACCAGAAGATTGCTCCCAATCATTCCGTCCGAAACGAAATCCACCTGATGCGCCAGTACGCGGACATCCGGCTCGGCCACGGTCACGGCAAAACCGAGTAGAAATGCAAAAAAAAGCAGGAAGAACATCGATCCGTGCTTGGGCAGTTCCGATCCCACCGCCTCGCCCATGGGCAACAATCCAATCTTGACGCCCTGCAGGAACAGCATCAGTCCGAGCAAAACCATGAACGCGCCGATGAGGAATCGGGCAAAAACCAGCCAAGGCATGCCGACTAGGAAGATCTGGAGCAGAACGACCACGATGGTTATGGGCAGAACAGCCTGAACCACTTCCTTCATGTTTTCTTTCCAACCCGTGCGCAATCATTCCTCCTTAGGTTTCTATCAGCGTTCACCTTCAATGCTGATTGATCAGCCGGGAACATTCACCAAGCACGGGAATGCTCTTGTGATCAAGAGAATTCAATATTATGCGTTGAAGGACGTCAAGCTGAATTTAACAAAAGATATGCTGAATCCCAAACAGCATTGATCACTCTCTCCTGCCACTCACCGAACCGTATTCAGAATCAAGCCTTTTTTCTTGAACAAGAACAACATTACGCGTCCTGATTCCAAACCGAGGTTGTCGGGATGACCGTGAAAGGGATGTTATGAGCAAAGGCGGAAATGAGGGAATCAACCAACCGGATCGGAACTTGGACCCTTCTCATGACGAGTACCAGCATCTGGTGCAGGAATTGCGGATCTACCAAGCCGAGCTGGAGACGCAAAACGAGGAATTGCGTCAAACACAGCTGGAACTGGAGCGATCACGTACGGAGTACTTCCAGCTCTTCGAATTCGCACCCATGGGGTATGTGGTCATTGCCGAAAACGGCATGGTTCAAAACGCCAACCTCACCGCTGTCAATATTCTGGGACTGAGTCGTCAAACGCTGCTCAGACAATCTTTTTACAGGTTTGTACCTGACCAGGACCAGCACCTTTTCAATACCTACCACAAACGACTGCTCACTGCTCGCGCCCCGCAAACATTCGAGCTGCGGCTGCAACGCTTCGATGGTTCATTTTTCTGGGCTCGCTTGGACATGGCTCCCGCCGAGGAGGAACAGTCCAAAGATCGTTATTGCCGGGCCACGATTACGGACATTTCCGAACTCAAGCAGACCCAAGATGCCATGCTGGAACAGCAGCGACTGGCCGAAGAAGGCGGAGAACAATGGCAGCGCACATTTGACACCGTGCCGGACATGATCGCTTTGATCGACAGAGACCACCGCATTATGCGAGCCAACCGAGCCATGGCCGAACGCCTGAACCTTTCCCCTAAAGATGTGGCAGGCAAATTCTGCTATGAAGCGATTCACGGTCTTTCCGCCCCACCGGAATTTTGCCCTCACTCAGCAACACTGAGAACCGGCAGAACAGAATGCGCGGAGGTCGAAGAAAAACTTCTCAGTGGGCATTTCGAGGTCACGACCACACCGCTGAGCTCCACTGATGGACATTTAATCGGCAGCGTTCATGTCCTTCGTGACGTCACGGAGAGGAAAAAGGCCGCATCCTATATTGAGCGAAGCGAAAAAATGTTCCGCCTGCTTTTTGAGCAAAACAAGGATGCCATTTTATGGGCCGACACCAACGGCAACATCATTCGGTGCAATGCCGCCGCGGAGGACTTGTTCGAGTGGAGCCGCGATGAACTGCTGCAATTGAACCAGGTCGAACTGCATCCGGCTCACAAGCGGGAAGACTATCGACAGATGTTCCGGAACAGCATCTCCGGCCTCAAGAAACTGAACATTGCTGTCCAGATCGTAACCAAATCGGGCACGATCAGGGACATTGAACTGATGTCCACGGTCATCAATCTGGAAGGTCAGGAGGTCAACCAGGGTATTTTCGTGGACGTCACCGAGCAGAAAATCGCCCAGGAAGAATTGCAGTATCGCCTGCAGCTGCAGCGTCTGCTCATGGACATGTCCCTGGTCTTCCTGACCGCTCCCGTGGACTACCTTGACCATGCCGTTCGCGAGACGTTGATGCAAACCGGAGAATTCACCCAGACAGACAGGGCCAGTCTGTTCATTTACGATTTTGAACATCAGGTGATGCGGAACTCTCATGAATGGTGCGCTCCGGGAATCACGCCCAAAATAAGCACGCTGCAATACGTCCCCTTTGCATTGAATCCGCAAATGATCATGATCCACAAGGAAGGCCGCCCTTACCATGTCACCCGAGTCGCTGAGCTGCCAACGAACGACCCATTCCGCAACCATCTGGCCGAGCAAGAGATTCAATCCTTCATTGCCGTACCTCTCAAGGATCACCAAAATTGCTATGGTTTCATCAGTTTTGCGGCAGTCGCAGCCCCCAGGGAATGGACAGTAGCCGAAGCCGATCTTTTTCTACTTCTGGCTGAATTGCTGCTCAATGCCATGCACCGGCAACAGCGAGAAGAAGAGCTGAATCATGCCCGCAAGCTGGCCGAGCAGGCAACCCTGGCCAAGAGTCATTTTCTCGCCAACATGAGCCATGAAATCCGTACTCCTATGAATGGAGTGATCGGCATGACCGGACTCCTACTGGACACGGAACTGACTCCGGAACAACGCAGCTTTGTAGAGGTGATCCGTTCCAGCGGCGACGCTCTGCTCACGCTGATCAATGACATTCTTGATTTTTCCAAGATCGAGGCCGACAAGCTGGACCTGGAGGACCTGGATTTCAACCTGCGAGCCACGGTTGAGGATACAGCGCAAATGTTGTCCCACCAAGCTCACTCTAAAGGTCTGGAATTGATTTGCCGGGTCGACCCGCGAATCCTGACTACAGTCCGTGGCGATCCGGGCAGACTTCGTCAGATCCTGCTCAATCTTGCCGGCAATGCCATCAAATTCACTTCCCACGGAGAGGTTGTTCTGGATGTCAGTCCAGTCGGGATGGAAAAAGGACGCCAGATAGTGCGCATCGAGGTTCGGGATACGGGAATCGGGATTTCCGCGGATAAGCTAAATCAGCTGTTTCTTCCGTTTCATCAACTGGATGCATCCATTACGCGCCAATTCGGCGGCACCGGCCTCGGGCTGGCCATCTCCAAACGGCTGGTCTCGATGATGGGCGGGGAAATCGGCGCGACCAGCACTCCGGGAGCGGGCTCCATCTTCTGGTTCACGATATCCCTGGGCAAAGCCTTACAAGAACCAGCCAGGTATTCCATTGGCGACGACTTCCATGAAAACATCCGCAACGCCCGCATTCTCTGTGTCGATGACAACCCGACAAACAGATTGATCCTGTCCGAACAGCTGGAACGCTGGCATGTACGCCATGAACAGAGCTCTTCCGCGGAAGAAGCTCTGGAAATGCTGCGTCGAGCCAAGGCTGAACGCGATCCGTTCCAGATCATGCTCACGGACATGCAAATGCCCCAGACTGACGGTGAAACCCTGGGTCGCATGATCAAGGCGGATCCGGAACTGCAAGACCTGAGCATGATCATGCTCACATCATTGGGACAGCGCGGAGACGCCAAACGACTTCTGGACATCGGTTTCGCGGCATATCTCCAAAAACCTCTCAGGCAGTCCCAACTGCTGGACTGCCTGCTCATGGTCTTCAATTCATTGGGTTCAAATGATTACGAAAAGCCTTCTGAACCGCCCGCAATCCGCTCCCATGTTTCTTCCTTGATCACCCGCCACTCGCTCAACGAAGAAAGTCGGTGCAAGTCGCGTATCCTGCTGGTCGAGGACAACCCCGTGAATCAGCTCGTTGCTGGGAAGCTGCTGGAAAAATGGATGATTATCTGGCCAAACCCGTCTCCCCCCAACAGTTGGAGGATATATTGTCCAGATGGCTGCGTTATGGCGAATGCGATGATGCCTCTGAAGCCGGATCCGTCGATTGCATGCAGGACGACAAGCTGATGGCCCCGAACCTGTTGGAGAATACGCAAACCGATCAAGCTGTGTCTGCCGTTTTCGACCGAGAGGGGCTGTTGCGTCGATTGATGGGAGACGAGGAAATGGTTTTCTCCATCATGGACATGTTTTTGAAGACCGCTGCTGAAAGAATTTCCGAACTCAACACCAGATTCGAGAAGAACGACATGCCGGCCATCTGGAATGAAGCCCATGCCATAAAAGGATCAGCCTTGAATGCTGGATTTTCAGCTATTGCCGAAGTCGGAGTACGTCTGGAACAGGCGGCCAAGGAGCAGGACGTCGCGCATATCTCTAACCTGTTGATCGAACTTGAACGACAATACAACCTGGCACAACGATTCCACCGCCAACAATAACTACCCAGTTCAAGCTCGGCTTATCTTGATTATTCGCATCTCAATTCCTTCCATGAGCAGGCTTTAACGATGAACGTTGCCCTATGAACGACAGCTGATCAGGTGCGAAAGATCCCAAGCACCAAAGGCATAGTCAGGAAGGCGGCCAGAGTTTGAATCGTAATGATTTCAGCCATAAGCAAGATATCTCCGCCGAGTTGGCGGGCCAGCACATATGCTGCCGGACCGCAAGGCAGGGCGGCGAAGATCAGGACGACGACCGCATTATCATGTTCCAGACCGAAAAATATGGCCAACCCCGCGGCCGAAAGTGGCAGCAATAGCAGTTTGATCGCCGATGCCAGGGCAATGACCCGACTGTCTCCCACAAGACCGCTGAACCGCAGTCCTGCCCCCACGGACAACAAGCCAAGCGGCATCGAAGCCTGGCTGAGTACCGTAATCAATTCCTGTGTGCCGAATCCGAGAGAAAGGCCGGATAGATTGGCGACAATGCCCAGGAAGCAGGCCGTTATCATGGGGTTGTGAAGTAATGTCTTGACGGTTTGCAGCCGATCGCCCGGCTTGTTGGCATTCACCAACGAGACCACGACCACACTGATCAAATTGGAGAGCGGAATCATTACGGCAATGACCAGAGCAGCCAGGACAAGCCCCTGGTTGCCGTACAGGACATAGGCAGCCGAAATGCCGACATAGGTGTTCGGGCGCAGCCCACCCTGGAAAAACGATGAATATGAAGCTCCGGTCAGCTTCAAGCGCCTGCGTAAAGCCAGCATTAAGATGCTGACCAGAAGCATGGACAAAATGATGGTCAGGGCCACGTATCCAAAGTGCATCTCATCAAAGCTGGCTGAATACAGGCTGGAGAAAAGCAAGGCCGGGAAGAAAACATAATAGGTGATTCGACCGGCCATGGGCCAGAAGGCTTCACCCGGAAAATCCAGCCTTCTGAATCCCCATCCCATAAAGATGAGAAGAAATATCGGCGTCAGAGCGGTGACGATCTGGAACATGGTCGACTCATGGATTACTTCTGTTCATCAAGATCATGTTGGGGGCAGAGCAAAAAAAGATTTGTGACTGCTCAGCTGCAAGCGGATTTTTCAAAACGACGAAAAGCAGCTTTACGAAAAAACAATTTCCTGCCATTGTATCTGTTTTTTGTACACCACCAGTACGAGGTGACAGTTATGCTCCCCATGGACTGTTTGCGGGAAATCGAAGAAATGCTCACCAGCGGCCAACTTGCGAAGGACTTTGAGGACGGCTGTGAAAATGATCGCTATATCATCCTGGATTTTCTTGAAAAACTGATGGAACTGGGCGAAGCAGCGGACAAGACGGCTACGGAAGTCATTTTCAAAGGTTCTTATCTGGAAATGTTAGCCGGGACCAAGGACCAGAAATAGCGATCTTTATCACTCCCGGTATAACGGTGCGAACCGGTCGCAACCCAATCCGGCGGCATGACACTGGGTACGGGCTCATTGGCCATGATTACGACGGCTGCCCCCCTTGCCAGCCAGGGCTTGACCAGCTTGAGCAGTTCCGGCCAGGGTAGGAACGCCCTGCTCAGGCAGAGATCCACCGGCGCCAATGCCGGCAATGCCTGTTCAGCGCGTTGCGGCCGCACAAACGTCCGTTGCAGCTGCATCGCTGAAAGAACCTGCAACAAAAAAGCGGTTCTTTTGCGTCGAATTTCCACGAGATGATACACGCCGTGTGGCCAGAAGAGACGAAGCGGCAGTCCGGGCAACCCCGCACCAGCACCCAGATCAACGGTGCAGGGCGCTTCAGGCAGGTTCAACGAATTCAGAAAATCTGCCAGATGCCAACTGTCCGCTATCAGATCCGCAAGGATGGTATGCCAGTCCTGGGGGCCCACCAGATTCATCCGCTGATTCCAGACGAGCAGCAGTTCAAGGTATCGGCTCAATCCGAGGACTTGCTCCCCATCCAGGACGCGGCCCAAGGATACGGCCGCGTCGGCAATCTGATTCGGAGTCGGAACTGCAATGGATGTTTTTTGCGCGGCCATGCGGCTGTCCTTGGCTGATTTATTACATAATTGCAAGCACCTGAACAACGAAACATATTAGTCATGCAATCGCAATCGCAATCGAAATCGAAATCGAAATCGAAATCGAAAACACAACCGGAATTAAGACCTCATCGTCAACCAAGCGATTATTCAACAGATCTAACTACCCGCCAAATGTAAACGATCAGACTGCACCTCGAACACCATCAGGAATAATTTATGAATACTCCGGAAGTCAAAACGGTTGTCGTTTTCCCTGGTCAGGGCTCGCAGGAAAAGGGCATGGGCCGCGATGTGGCGGAACGCTTCACCGAAGCCATGGATCTTTGGAAGCAGGCGGAAAAGGCCGCTGATGCGCCGTTGCGGGAAATCTACTGGGATGGGACGGATCAGGACATGGCCAGAACACGGTATCTGCAACCGGCCATGACCGCGACCACGCTGAGCCTCTGGATCGTGGGCCACCAGCGGTTGCGTGCCGATTGTCTGGCCGGTCACAGCCTGGGAGAGTTTGCCGCACTGGCCGCGGCACGCATTCTGGAAATCCCTGATGTATTGGAATTGACGGCTTTGCGTGGACGATTGATGGATGAAGCGGGTTCGGCCCAGGGCGGCAAGATGGCCGCGGTGCTCAAGCTGTCCCGGAATCTGGTCCAGGAAATCATTGACGCCGCACGCGGTGAGAGCGGTCAGGAGTTGCGCATTGCCAACGACAACTCGCCGGGACAGTTCGTGATCAGCGGAACCGCCGAACTGGTGGAACAAGCGACGTCCCTGGTCAAGGAGCGCAAGGGCCGCGCCGTGCCCCTGGCTGTGAGCGGAGCGTTTCACAGTTCCCTGATGGCCGAACCGGCTCGGGAATTTGCCGGCGTGCTCAAGAAGATGGATTGGCGCTCTCCCCGAATTCCTCTTTATTTCAACGTCACGGCACGACCTGAATCCGACCCGGCCCGCATTCAGACCCTGGTCGCCGAACAGATGACCTCCTCCGTGCTCTGGACCCAGAGCGTACTGGCCCAGTGGCAGGACGGAGCGCGAAACTGGGTGGAACTGGGCCCCAAGGGCGTGCTGACAAGGCTGATCAACGCCATTCTGGCCGACAAGACGGACTCCTGGGAGAGCAAGAGCATCTCGGGTCTGGAACAGCTCGATACGCTCCCACCATCCTCTGAATGAACCGCTGAAGACAACCACGAGAACCATCCATGCGCGCACGAACTTATCTGCGGGAACTCCTGCAGCCTTTTTTGTCGGAACACGGCCTGGACTGGAGCGCCGGGACCACCCTGGAACCGCCCAAGGACAAGCGCTTCGGTGACCTGGCCACGAACATGGCCTTCACCCTGTCCAAAAAGGCGGGCAAGAATCCTCGGCAGATCGCCGAAGACATTGCCCAGAGGCTGCAACACCAGGATGACCGTCTGGCCAAGGTGGAAACAGCCGGTCCGGGTTTTTTGAACTTCACCCTCGCCCCCTCTTTCTGGCAGCAGGGCGTCCTGGACATCCTGGCCCAGGGCGACGGGTACGGCGCAGCGAATGTCGGCGACCGGCGCAAGGTTCAGGTGGAATACGTATCCGCCAACCCCACCGGACCATTGCATATCGGACATGGCCGAGGGGCGGCGCTGGGCGACAGCCTCGCGCGCATCCTGCGGTTCATGGGCTACGACGTCACCACGGAATATTATCTCAACGACGCCGGCCGCCAGATGCGCCTCCTGGGCGCCTCAGTCCTGGCGCGTTACCGGGAACTCTGCGGCCGGGAGGCAGCCCTGCCCGAGGACGGTTACAAGGGCGAATACATCCGTGATTTGGCCCAAGGACTCCTGGAAAGGGACGGGCAATCCATCGCGGAACTGCCGGAAAGCGAAGCCCTGGACGTTGCCCGCGAATTTGCCGTTGCCGGCATCCTGGATGGCATCAAGCAGGACCTGCTGAACTTCCGGGTGGAGCATCAAGTCTGGTTTTCCGAATCCCGGTTGATTCGGGAAGGCGCCGTGGAGAACACTCTGCAGAACCTGCACGCAGCAGGCCTGGCCTATGAGCAGGACGGAGCGCTCTGGTTTGCCAGCACCCGTTACGGCGACGACAAGGACAGAGTTCTGCGCAAGTCCGACGGCTCTCTGACATACCTGGCCTCGGACATCGCCTACCACGCGGACAAATACCAACGCGGTTTCGATTTGGTTGTGGATATCTGGGGCGCGGACCATCACGGGTACGTGGGCCGAATGAAGGCCGCTGTGCAGGCCCTGGGCCGCGATCCCGACGACTTGCAGGTCATCCTGGTTCAGCTCGTCAACCTGTTGCGGGCCGGCGAGCAGATTGCCATGTCCACCCGTGCGGGAAAATTTGAAACACTGGCCGATGTTTGCGCCGAAGTGGGCGAGGATGCAGCCCGGTTCATCTTTTTGAGCCGCAAAAGCGACAGCCATCTGGATTTCGATCTCGAGCTGGTCAAACGCCAGACCATGGACAATCCCGTCTATTATGTTCAATATGCCCATGCCCGGATTCACTCCCTGCTGTCCAAGGCCCTGGATGCCGGCATTGCCTTGGATACGCCGAACCTGGATGTCCTGACCGCGCTGGATACCGAAGTCGATTTGCAGATGCTGAGAGCTCTGGACCAGTTCGGCGACGTGCTGGTCTGTGCGGCCGGCACCCTCAGCCCCCACCATCTGAGCCATTATCTTATGGATTTGGCCGGCAAGCTGCACCGCTACTACACCACCCACCCGGTTCTGGCAGCGGGCTCGTCCGACCTGGTCCAGGCCCGGCTGGCGCTCTGCCGTGCCGTGGCCCAGGTGCTGCGCAACGGTTTGGACTTGTTGGGCGTCTCCGCTCCGGAGAAAATGTAGCCGGTTCAGGCTCTTGGTTGCAAATGCATCACGCAGGAAATCCTCTTATCTACTAAAACTGTGGCAATGGCTCAGAACAACTCAAAATCATCATCTTCCTCAAAGCCCAAAAAGCGCTGGAAATTCGAACTAGGGCCATTCGGAATGATCGGGGCCGGCATGGTGGGAATCCTGATCATGGCCTGGGCCTTCATCCTGGGCATCCTGGTTGGAAGAGGATATAATCCCGAATCCGTCATTCCGGAAATTGGCCGCATGATGACGCCTCAAACTTCGGCAATAACTTCAGCTCCTCCGAGAACCGTCCTGCAGCCGGAGGAACTGCGCTTCTATGAAACCTTGCAGGAACGGGCCAGCCAGCCTGCTCCATCAGCACCAGTAAGAAACGAACCAACGACACGACCACAGCCCCAGCAGCAAGTTCAACAGCAACCGGCAATGCGGATCGAGCAACCACAACCACCGGTGCAAATTTCCGCGACGGAAACGAGTCCCGCGCCGGTGCCATCATTGGGGCCGCAATTTGAATTTGTCTTTCAGGTGGCATCATTTCAACAAGACGGTCAAGCCCGTTCTTTGCAGCAACGCATCTCTTCGGCCGGCATTCCAGCGACCGTCGAGGCCGGGACAGTCGATGGCCATCAATGGTACCGAGTCCTGGTGACGGTGCGCGGCGCACAAACAGATGCGAATTACATTAAATCCCAGCTTCAGGGATTGGGGATAGAAAACCCTTTCCTTCGAGCCAAAAAATCTTTATGAGGCTTCTCACTTCCATGGGAAGTAGTAATAAATGTTCAGGAGGATCGAATCATGATTAATTTTGTTCCACGGCAAGCATTTTTCACCAAAGGAATCGGCCGACACAAGAACAAGCTCCAGTCTTTCGAGCTTGCCCTGCGCGACGCGGGAATCGAAAAGCTGAACCTGGTGTACGTATCCAGCATTTTTCCACCGAACTGCAAGATGGTCACGGTGGAGGAAGGCGTAAAACAACTCAACCCCGGACAGATCACCTTCTGCGTTATGGCGCGCAACGCCACCAACGAGAAGGGTCGCCTGGTCGGTTCGGCCGTCGGGATGGCTTTTCCGGCGAGCAAAGAGCACTATGGCTATATTTCCGAGCACACGGCATTTGGCGCCGACGAGCAGGAGCTGGGCGACTTTGCCGAAGATCTGGCATCGACCATGCTGGCCACCACGCAAGGCGTGGATTTCAACCCTGAGACTGCCTACGATGAGCGTCGGCAAATCTACCTGATGAGTGGGAAGATCATTGACTCGGCTTCAGCGCCCTGCGTGACCACCGGCTTGGCCGGAGTCTGGACGACCACGGTTTCCGCAGCGGTCTTTCTGCCCTAACCTACACTCCATCCGCCTTTCCTCAGGCCGGGGAAAGTTCCCCGGCCTGTTTTTTTTGCACCGATCAGGCAAGGGCATTAGGGCGCCCTGCACCAAAAACCAGAATCCTATTGAACCGTCGCATTGATCCCCTGCGGTTATGCAAGTGCAACTTCGCCGCAGCGGCATTCGCGGATGGCAACATATTCCGAGTATCGTCGGAGTCCCCTTTCGATTTGCGACTCCCCTGCCATTCATCCATATATGAACCGAATATTCGCTCTCGTGGGATGATTGTATCGGAGGCGAATGACAGTTTATGCTCTGAAGCGTGGCCCATTAAAATGTTCTGGGTATTGGCTGATACCGATCTCGATACGCCAAATGATCTCCCTCAACCATTGATCCCAGTGACTTGAATTGAACTGTTCGTCACCTTGCAACCTTTTTTGGAGATCCCCTAGACGACATGAATATTCGACGTATCAACACCCTGCATTGCGGAAACGAGGACGGATTGACGCCCCTGAAATGCCTGGACCTGGACACGGTTCAGGACTTTGACGAACTGCTCAAAGCCATGTCCCGGACTGCTTTCGGGGGCAGAAACCTGGGAGAGGCCCTGGATGTTCTGGAGGCTATGGTCATTGATCCGGAATGCCTTGTCGTAGGTACTTTTTCCGGGGCAATGACCGTGGCCAAGATGAGCAAGGTCTTGTGCAAGATGATCGACAACGGATGGCTGGACATCGTCATTTCCACCGGAGCGCTCATGGCGCATGGTTTCATCGAATCCATCGGCCTGAAGCACTACAAGTACGAACCGGACCGGATGTGCGACAAGGGGCTGTTCGAAAAAGGCTACAACCGGGTTTACGACACCCTGGAACCCGAAACGAACTTCATGCAGGCTGAGCGGGTCATATCCAGGGTCATGGAAGAAATTTCAGATGCGACGCATCTGTCTTCGGAAAGCGTGTGCCGGGCTATTGGTCGGCACCTGACAGAGAACTATGAAGGTTCGGGCATCCTGAAAAGCGCCTACGCCAGAAAAGTGCCGGTGTACATCCCAGCCTTCACGGATTCGGAGTTGGCCCTGGACATCGCGTCACACATGTTGCGCAAGAACCCCGAGTGGCAATCCCTGACCATCGACGATCCGGCGCAACTGCCCTTTCAGTTCAATCCCTTCCTCGATCTCTTCAGTTATACAAAGCGGATATTGGGCGCCAAGCGAATCGGCATCTTCACCATCGGCGGCGGTGTGCCCCGCAACTGGGCCCAGCAGGCAGGCCCGTTTCTGGAGATACTCAGCCAACGCATCGAGACCATGAAAACCACGGCCCGCCGCTTCCAGTACGGGGTGCGAATATGTCCGGAACCGGAGCATTGGGGCGGGTTGAGCGGATGCTCTTATCAGGAGGGAATTTCCTGGGGCAAGTTTATCTCGCCGAAAGACGGCGGTCGTTTCGCCGAAGTTCCCAGCGATGCAACCCTGGTCTGGCCACTGCTCGTCAAGGCCTTGGAGCAGCGGTTGGCCAAAAAGAAAGGCAAGATCACGCATGGAAAGGAGGATCTAAAAAAAACTAGGAGTTGATCAATCTGACTTCTCCAGGCGGCGTTTCATCAATCATCGCCCCAATGATGCCTTGAATCAGCAAAGAACCGCTGACGCATTCATTCGTCTTGACAGTCCCATACGCTTGCGGGGAGAATTCATCCGTAAAGATAAGACGCGCCTTGAATGATCATCACATTGATGATCAAAGTTACGGCCTGATCGGAAATTCTTTTCGTCAGTGAAAGCACATTCAGAAAATGGAGTTCGCCTCCCAACCGTGCTTTATCGAGTGGGGTGTTTCATGGAAAAACGCTATCTTTTACGCAAGTGCGGCAGTGGATCCAAATCCATGCCCATTGATTGCTTTACGGCAAACGGCATGGCTGAGGCCAACGAGGCGGTAAAATGGCTTCGCCAACACCACCCCGAACGCCAGGATCTGCAACTCGAGACAGGGGAATTCTTTGAACTTCTGGAACAAGGCCATTGCCCTCCCGAAGAATGGGAGGCCGACCTTGCGGAATTGGCAAGAAAGCGAAAGCAAACTTTGCCATGAACGAAATCCGTTATTATGACAAAACTCATTCACGATCGTTTTCCTGCCACCCCTAAATACCAAGACGGTACTTCAACTCCTCGGGTGATATGAAAGACGATATTCTCACCCACCTGGAATTGACACTTTGCCCTGGCTATAGCCCCAGGTCCTCATTGATCAAGACCACCTTGATCCGCCCTTTGGGAAAGGATTTTTCCGTAATCGTCCAGACATTGCAGATCCGTTCAGGGCTCTTGCAGTCTTCACAAAACGCGGTCTTCACACACGGGGTTTTCATCTTGAGACGCGTGGCGTTGGCCGGAGCAACATAGCCCTTCACCCTGAGCATGGCCTCCTCGACATCGACACACAACTTGTTGCGGCCCACAAGGACGATTACATGGCGCGGACCGAAAGCCAGTGCCGCGACCCGGTTGCCGTACATGTCCAGGTTGATCAGTTGCCCGCTTTCCGTCAGAGCGTTGGTACCTGTGAGATAGAGGTCGCTCAGCAGGGCTTGACGCCGCCGCTCCAGCTTTTCCTCCTTGCTGATGGATGGATCTGACGGATCCAGCATCTTCAGCCCCTTGCGCTGCTTCAGGGCGTCCAAAATTCCGGCTTCGTTGAGGGTCACGGATCCGCCCCAGGCAACATGGACAGGCTTGACGGCAGCAAGGATGGAGTTCAGGACGATATCCCTTGCCTCTGCCTTGTTCTTGGCCTGGTAGACGTCAAAATTATTGTCTTCCAGATTATCTTGCACTTTTTTCAATCGCTTCTGCCAGAAGGAATCCAAAAAATCATTCATATCTTCTCCAGTCAATCAATGAGATGACAACATCATTTCACATAACGACTCGGTTGAAATTCTATTTTGAAATCAGAATGTACTGAACAGTTGTCGTTCTACATTCGCCACCGCCCCCTGCGCTGTACCTGTACGTATTCCACCCGGCCGCGATCGCTGATGAACGAGTTGAGCAGCCAACCCGTTATCGTGATGATCAAGGATCCCAAAAGAGCCGATCCAAAACTGGCGACGTAAAAGGTTCCGACCACGCCGGAGACCATCATCAACAGCAGAGCATTGATGACCAGGAGGAACAAGCCCATGGTCATGATGGTTATGGGCAACGTCAGGATGATTAGGATGGGCCGCAGAACGGCATTCAAAACGCCCAGGATCGCGGCCGTGACAAAGGCCGACCAAAAACCCGCGGTTTGAATTCCTTCAACAAGATAGGCCGCGGCCAGAACGGCCAGAGTGAGCATCAACCAGCGTAATAACAACCCCCGCATAGGTCCCCCCTATCGTCCTTCATATCAAGGATCAGCAGAAATTACCTCTCCAACCTCGCAGCCGTCGGTGGAGATGGATTGCCGACCATCTCCTGCATCAATGGTTTTTTGGTCGGTCTTCTCCCGTCGTCTGCCACTTCCTGAAGAACCTACGATGATCTCGCGGATTTCACATAATTCCTGGATGATATCCTGGGTCAGTTCCCGGATTTGCGTACCTTCGTCCAGGCGACGACGGGCACCGTCGATGGTCAAACCCTCTTCGTGCAGCAGTATTTGGATCTTGCGCAGCATGTTCATGTCGTCCTGCGAATAGAGCCGCTGGCCTTTCACCGTGCGGAGCGGGGTCAAGTGCGGGAACTCCGCCTCCCAGAAACGCAGGACATACGGCTCCAGCCCGAGGACGCGCGCAGCCTCGCCGATGCGCAGCAGCTTCGGTTGCATGGAAATATGGGATATGCGCTGTGGACTTGGCATGGCGTAACACAGGTTCAGCGGCTAAAATTACGTTTCATTTATAGCAGGAAAGGCAAAAAAGAGCCAGTTGCGGAAATCTCGGAGAATGTTCACAGGTTCAGTTTCGGAAACCGCCCAGGAACGCGATGACTTGGCGATCAACAACCCAGCACCTCTGCATGAAGAAAAGATACATGCAGAGGTGCTGGATAATTGCGAATGGAAATTTCGAAGTAAGAAAAACGGGTCAGGAAAAACGAATCGGCAGCTGTTCTTGCAGAAAAGAACAGAGGCCCTGGTGGAGTTGGTCAACCTCTTCATTGGTCAGGCTGCGCTCCGTGTGTCGGTAGGTCAGACGCAGGGTATGGCGAACTTCGTTTGCTTTGTCGGAATCCGCATCCGAAGATCGGCTGCTGACGGCAATCTGGGCTCCGGGCAAGAAACGGTCCACCAGAACCACGTTCTGGAGCAGATCGAGGCCGGCGGCCTGAATGGCTTCGATGATTTTCACACAGGTCAAGTCCAGGTCGCTGATCACCGTCAAATCCCGGCGTACCGGTGGAAAGACGGGCAAGGCCTTGAACGTTGGTCGGGATTGCTCACAAAAGCGTTGCAGCAGATCCAGATCGATTTCAGCGAGGAACAGCTCTCGCCGTACGTGGCACTGCTCGGCTATCTCGGTTCTCACCCTGCCGATCCAGCCGCAGACTTCGCCGTTCAGAAGGATCTCGGCACAGGGCAGGCAGATGGAATGCTCGGGCAAAGTGCGATATTGCGCTTCGGGAAGCTGCAAATGCCGCAAAAGATGTTCCACCATGCCCTTGAGATCGGCAAATTCAACGAACTCTACCGGACACGGCCATCCTTCAGGATACCGTTGTCCGGTCAGGGCCAGACCGAGTCGGGAGGGTTCATTGGCCCCGGTTTCAGAAGCTGATTCGGGCTGAAACACCACGGCGGTTTCGAAAATCCGCAGCGATGTATTGCCCTGGGTCATGTTGTGCCGCACGCTTTGCAATAGGCCGGGGGCCAGCATGGGCCGGAGAACGTTCTGGTCCTCGGAGAGAGGGTTGCGCAAGGCAATGGTCCGGGAGTCGTCGACAATGCCCAGCAGCGCCAACTCCTGTGTGGAGACGAAGCTGTAGTTGATCACTTCGGTCAATCCGAGACCGCGGCCCCAGTGCTTGACGCGGCGCCGAAAAGCCGTGTTCGGGGCCAACGTCTTCAACGCATCCAGAGATTTAGACAGCCTGGGCAGGACCGCCGGAATGCGGTCCAGACCGTAACAGCGTCCAACCTCTTCAATCAGGTCCGCCTCCCTCTCCAGATCCCTGCGGGAACCGGGAGGCGTAATCTGCCAGGCCTTCTGATCCTCGGCGGCAACCTTGCAGCCCAAAGCCTCCAAGGTGTCGCGACAAAATGCGTCCTCTAGAGGCAAACCAAGAAGTTTCCTGGCCCGCTCAGGGCGAAAGGAAATCACAGGGGATTGCCAGGGACGTGGCTGGTTCAAGGCTACACCGCGCATGACCTTTCCGCCGGCTGTTTCCAGGATCAAAGCCATGGCCCGGTCCAGAGCCAGTTTTGACCCGGGCTGATCAACACCGCGCTCGAATCGATAGGACGATTCACTGGACAGTCCAAGCCGACGTGATGTCTTGCGGATGCTGATGGGATTAAAGACCGCGCACTCCAGAAGAATGGACGAAGTCCGTGCCGTGACCTCGGAATTGGCCCCACCCATGACTCCGGCCAGGGCAACGGCCTTTTCCGCATCGTGAATGAGCAGGTCAGAGGACAAGAGAGTCCGTGTCCGGCCATCCAGCGTTTCAAAGCTCTGCCCTTCCCGAGCAAGGCCGACGCGGATCATCTTTCCGGCGAGCAGTGCCAGGTCGAAAGCGTGCAGCGGTTGGCCCCACTCCATGAGAATGAAGTTGGTCACGTCCACGACATTGTTGATGGGCCGCTGTCCCACGGACAACAGCCGACGCTGCAGCCAGGCCGGGCTGGGAGCAATCCGAATGCCCTCGATGATCCGAGCCTGGTATAGCGGACACAGTTCCGGCTCATCAATGACAATGGTCACGGCCTCGCTACAGTCCGGCCCTTCCTCATGCACGTTCAGCCGGGGCAGCTTCAAAGGCAGATTGAACTCCGTGGCTACTTCCCGGGCTAATCCGAGGACGCTCAGGCAATCACCGCGGTTAGGCGTGATGGAAACATTCAGGACTTCGTCATTCAGGTCAAAGACGCGAAGCAGGCTGTGCCCGAGATTGTAATGTCCGTCCAGAACCATGATCCCGTCACTTTCTTCGCCCAGCCCCAGCTCGACCTCGGAACAGATCATGCCCTGGGACGTCTCTCCGCGGATCACCGTTTCGGCAATGACTTTCCCATCCGGCAATTCGGATCCGGGTTTTGCCACGGCAACAAGCTGCCCCTTGGCGACATTTGATGCTCCGCAAACTATGGGCAGCGTCTTCACCTGTCCGATGTCGACGCGGCAGAGGCTGAGTCGTTCCGATTGGGGATGCCGGTCGCAATCCAGAACCCGCCCCACGACAACATTGGCGAGATGGGCAAAAGGACGGATTACTTCCTCCACTTCCAGACCGAGCATGGTCAATCGATCGGCCAGTTGTTCGGATGTACCTTCATAGGGAGTGAATTCACGCAACCAGTTCAGGCTTAAAAACATGGGGAACCTCAGGCAAAAGGAAGGGTTCAGGAAGTCGGATTATGGAGTAGTTCGGTAGATTGCCCGCTCATTTTTTGGATCGACGCAATAACCAAAAACTGAGGGACGTGATTGAAGAAAGAACCTCCACCTATAAGGTGAAGGGAATTGTCAACCGAACTGGGAGACGAAACGGGTATCGTTCTCAAAGAACATTCGCAGGTCGCCGATCCCGTATTTGAGCATGGCTACGCGTTCAACACCGAGACCGAAGGCAAACCCGGTATAGACTTCAGGATCATATCCCACGGCGGCGAACACCGCCGGGTCGATCATTCCGCACCCGAGAATCTCGAGCCAACCGGTCTGCTTGCAGACCCGGCAGGCCTGTCCGGCACAAATACCGCGTCCGCCGCAAAGCATGCAGGAAACATCCACCTCGGCACTGGGTTCGGTAAAGGGAAAAAAGCTGGGCCGAAACCGGACAATAGCTTCCTGGCCGAAAATCTGATGCACAAAGGCGGTCAGAGTTCCACGCAGATCTGCCATGCTCACGTCCTTATCCACCACAAAGCCCTCGATCTGGTGGAACATCGGAGTGTGAGTCAGGTCGGAATCGCGGCGGTATACCTTTCCCGGAGCGATGGCCGCCAGAGGCGGGCTCATCCGCTCCATGGTCCGCACCTGCAACGGGGAAGTGTGCGTTCGCAGAAGGGTCTGATCACCAATGTAAAACGTGTCCTGCATGTCCCGCGCCGGGTGATCGGGCGGAAGATTCAAGGCCTCGAAATTGTAGAAATCCGTTTCCAGTTCCGGGCCTTCAACGATGTCGAAACCGAGGGAAACAAAGGCTTGGCAGATTTCTTCGGTGACCAGGGTCACCGGATGCAGGCTGCCCAACCAGTGAGCTCTTCCCGGCAGGGAAGGGTCAAACCGCGCCAGAAGCTCCCGTTCCTTGTTCCGCTCTAGATCCTGCAAGCGGGCATCCAGACGTTCCTGGAGCATGGCTTTGACCTGGTTGGCTTTCTGGCCAAGTAGCGGGCGTTGTTCCGGCGGAGTCTTGGCCAGACTGGACATCAGTCCGGCCAAGAGCCCTTTGCGGCCAAGATAGGCTACGCGAATATTTTCGACGTCTGGAGCGGAATGGGCTGTGGCCAATCCCTGCTCCAGAGCCTGAACCAGGGATTCCAATTGTTCGGCAAGGCCGGTTCCGTTGGAGGATTGCCCCTGGGAATGCTCCATGCTCGATGCGGTCATGATCAGGCCAGTTTGGCTTTGGCAATCCCGGCCAACTGACCGAAATGTTCTTTTTCCCGTACAGCCAAATCAGCAAGTACCTTGCGGTTCAGCTCGATGCCAGCCAGGGTCAAACCATGCATGAACTTACTGTAGGATAGACCGTGAAGCCGTGCCCCAGCATTAATGCGCATGATCCACAGCGAGCGGAACTCGCGCTTGCGGACCTTTCGATCCCGGTAAGCGTACGCCAGAGCGCGTTCAACGGTCACCCGCGCGGTACGGTACAGTCTGCTCCGGGCGCCCCGATAGCCTTTGGCCATGTCCAAATATTTTTTGTGCCGACGGTGAGCCGCCAAGCCGCGTTTTACACGCATGGTTTCAACCTCCTCATTAATAGCTCATTCTTATAGATAAATCTTGATGGGGGAGACAAATCGTTTCGCACAAGGGATTTCCTTGGTCGAATACGGCGTCGGAAGGTGCTTCCGGAAATTCAACTTGGATTCACGTTTACGAAACCGTTCAACGGAAAGTCGAAGCACGATCCCCCGATCGACAACACCCACTCCGTTATCCAGGATAGGTATGATGATGATTCTATTTGGCGAAGGGAATCATCCGTCGAACGGCTTTTTCGTTGGATTTGTCCAGAATGGTGTCCTGACCCAGCTGGCGCTTCACTTTCGGGCTTTTCTTGGTCAGGATGTGGCGCATACCAGCGCGGCGACGCTTGATCTTGCCGGTACCCGTCAGCTTGAACCGCTTGGCTGCACCTTTACGTGTTTTGAGCTTTGTCATGTAATATTCTCCTGAGTCGTACTAGTTAAAAACAAACTTACTCTGTTGCGCTCACCAATTCCCGTTCGCGGAAACCGGAAAATGACGGCGAACAGTTTCGCGCGCAGAGCGGTCAGCACGGATAAGATACTGCTTCAAGACATGCCGGACGCGGAGCTTATGCCTGCTTCTTTTTCTCCACGGAAGCCAAAACCATGTTCATGGTACGTCCCTCCATGGATGGATGCTGATCAATCTTGACTTCATCCCCCAAGATTTCCAGAACACGTTTCAGTACCTTTTCCCCTCTGTCCCGGTGCATCATCTCACGGCCACGAAAGGCCACGGTGACTTTGCATTTATCGCCGGCTTCGAGAAAACGTCGAATGTGCTTGAGCTTGGTTTCAAAGTCATGATCATCAGTCTTGGGGCGGAACTTGATTTCCTTGAGCTGGATCAAGGTTTGCTTCTTTCGGCCTTCCTGTTGCTTTTTCTGCAACTCATACTTGTACTTGCCGAAATCCATGACCCTGCAGACAGGTGGAGAGGCATCGGGAGAAACTTCCACCAAGTCCACGCCTTGACTTTCCGCATACTGAAGAGCCTCGGCCAGAGGCAAAATTCCCACCTGCTTGCCGTCTTCGCCAATGACTCGTACTTCTTGAGCCCTGATCTGCTTGTTGCAGCGGGTACGTTTAACCGAGGTAATAAGGCATTCCTCCGCGTTTGAAAGGTTCGACACATTCGTGTCGGAGCATGCCGATCACGTCGTCCAAGGATTTTTCACCAAGATTCTCTCCAGTGCGGGTCCGGACGTTCAAAGCCTGGGACTGGGCTTCGCGTTCGCCGATCACGAACATGAAGGGGATTTTCTGCAATTGCGCTTCACGAACCTTGTACCCGAGCTTTTCATTGCGCAGGTCTGTCTCCACACGATATCCCGCATCCAGCAATTGCTGGCAAGACGTCATCGCCCACTCGTTCTGGGCGTCGGTGACCGTGAGAATCCGCGCCTGGACCGGTGCGATCCAGACCGGGAAGGCTCCTGCATAATGCTCGACGAGGATGCCGAGAAATCTCTCCAGGGCGCCAAGGATGACCCGGTGCAGCATCACCGGACGATGCCGGTTGCCGTCCTGACCGGTATAGAAAAGGTCGAACCGTTCCGGCAAGGTAAAATCGCATTGGATGGTGGAACATTGCCAGCGGCGATCTAGAGCATCCTTCAGCTTGATGTCAATCTTCGGCCCATAAAATGCGCCGTCACCGGGATTGATGGTAAATTCCTGCCCCAGAGTCTGCAGGGCATTCGTCAAGGCGGTAGTGGCCCGTTCCCAGTCTTCGTCCAGCCCGATGGATTTTTCAGGGCGGGTGCTTAAGGCAACCTCGTACTCGAAACCGAAAAGATGCATCACATCCCGAACAAATTGCAAAATGGCGATGATTTCATCCTGGAGCTGATCGGGGCGGCAGAGGATATGGGCATCATCCTGAGTAAACTGACGTACACGCAACAAGCCATGAAGCACGCCGGACTTTTCATGGCGCTGCACCGTACCCAGTTCGAAATACCTCACCGGAAGATCACGGTAGCTGCGGATCTGTGATTTGTAGATGAGCATGTGCGAAAGGCAGTTCATGGGCTTGATGCCGTAGGCCTGCTCGTCAATTTCCGTGAAGTACATGTTTTCACGATAATTGTCGTAGTGGCCGGAACGTTCCCACAATTCACGGCGCAGCATTTGCGGCCCCTGCACCAGCTGGTAGCCGCGGCGCAGGTGCTCCCTTCGCTCGAAATGTTCCAGGAGAAAGCGAAGCATGGCGCCCTTGGGATGAAACAACGGCATGCCCGGTCCGGCTTCGTCGGAAAAGCTGAAAAGATCAAGCTGAACGCCCAGTTTGCGATGGTCGCGTTTCTTGGCTTCCTCCAGACGATGCAGATATTTCTTCAGATCCTTGTCCGAGGCGAATGCCGTCCCGTAGATGCGCTGGAGCATGGGCTTGGATTCGTCGCCCCGCCAGTAGGCCCCGGCAACCGAGGTCAGTTTCACGGCCTTCACGAACCCGGTGGAGGGCACATGAGGACCGCGGCACAGGTCGGTGAATCCGCCGTGTTCGTAGAGGCAGACGGTTCCATCCTCCAGAGCGTCAAGGATTTCCAACTTGTAGGTCTCGCCCATGGCCTCAAAGAGATTCCGGGCATCCTGCTTAGATATGGTGCGGCGGGAAAACGGTTGGTCCTGGGCGATGATTTTGACCATTTCTGATTCAATGGCCTCCAGGTCCTGCGGAGTGAACGGACGTTCAAAATCGAAGTCGTAATAGAAGCCGTTTTCAATATCCGGCCCAATGGCCACTTTTGCGGAAGGAAAGAGCCGCTGAACGGATTCGGCCATGATATGCGCGGCACTGTGCCGAATAATGGACAGACCTTCGGGGCTGTTCATGTCCACGACCTCAAAACGGGCACACGGACTGGGACCGACAGGCGAATGAACGTCAAAAACGCCGGATTCGCAACGGCATCCAACGGCTGACTTCAACCGTTTGTTGCTTAACGTCCGGGACAGGATCAGGCCGCAGCTTTCTCCCTCCTCGATCTCCACCCTCTGCTCCCCAAACTCAATCTGCACTCTCTGCTCCTTGCCTGAAAACAAGCGCCCGAAACTGGAAAACTTTCTTCACGCGATGATAATCAGACATGATGGTAAGGCTTTCAAACAAAGCAGGGAGGCCTGGGCCTCCCTGCTTGGATGCTTTGTGGTAGGCACGAGGAGATTTGAACTCCTGACCCCTTGCGTGTCAAGCAAGTGCTCTCCCCCTGAGCTACGCGCCTGCGATGCTTTCGGCAAAGGGAACATTTGCCTTCACTTGCAGGAAAAGTCAATACCTTTTCTGCAACAAAGTTGTTTTTGTAACTACTCGGCTGCGGACGGGATTGTCTCGATGATTCGGCCCTCGCAACTCATTCCCCGTCACGCTTTCAGGGAAAAGGAAACTCATGAAACTCCGTAATTGGCTCAATGGCAATCCTTTTTCCTCTGCGCGGATTGATTGTCCGGGAATGTTCAATTATGGATCACGGAGCACAGAACATGATATAGCCGGGGCATTGACTTGTCCTTGCCCCTTTGGCGGCGAACGCCATCACGGATCCAATCTCTCTGGAGTATATGATATGCGCAACCTTGAGAAAGACCAGCAACATTTCACTAAAAAAATGGCTTCATTACGAAAAAAAGGCACGTTTCCAGGTGCTTTGCTTGACCTTTTGGAAAAGGTTTCAGCCAAGCAGTTCCAGGTGCTGGCAGACAGCAAACACGCCGAAGATTCGGCCTCGTCCTTGCCCGAACTGGCTTCTCCGGAGCGACATAGTCAAGGCGCAAGCCTCTTGCCACGGGCATCGTTTCCCTTTCCGCTGGAATCTGCCAGTGAATTAATGAAGTCCATTCTTGAAGACGTTCAGGCCGTGGGCTCCGATCTTGGAGAGGGAGCCGTCCGTGTCAAGGACGCTCTGGATTCCGAAGAACTGGAGTTTGCTCGTATTTTCCAGGCCTACCTGGACGAAGAGCAGGACTTCTTTAACATTTGGGCCGAGAAGACGCCAAAGTCTCCAAAACTACTTCTCTTTCTCACCCAAACCACCCTTGCCCCTTTCCTGCAGATCGTTGCCCGACAAATTCAAGATGCTCGTCCCCTGACCGGCGTCTGGAACCACGGACATTGCCCTGTATGCGGCAGCCTGCCCTATATTTCCACCCTGGAAACCCGGGAAGGCATGCGCATGATGCATTGTTGCTTCTGCCAGACCCATTATCGTGTGGCAAGGTTGGGCTGCATCTATTGCGGTGAGCGGGATCCCAAAAAACTTCATTATTTTGAAACGGAAGAAGAGCCCGGATTCCGGGTCGATCTCTGCGACCAATGCAAGATGTACATTAAAACCATGGACTTTCGAACATTGGATCGCATTTCGGTCCCAGTCCTGGACGACCTTGAGTCCTTGGCCATGGACGTCCTGGCCCAGGCCAAAGGCCATGTCCGGCCCACTGTTTCGGCCTACGGTTTCTGATCTGCCGGGATGAGACGGATCACCGATTGACGGCACCCTGTCAATCGCAGACCCACAGACGAATGTTGCCGATCAGCAGCCAAATGCCCGGAGTGACCTCCGTTCAAAATTGTAACATTATCGGGAACATGTACGACAACCAAGGATCAAATCCTATAATACACAGGCACGTTCGGCGTGTCCGGTAAGGTGAATTCATGAGCCAGCCTGGCATGCCGGCCGGAATTGTTCTGGCCGGGGGCAAAAGCACCCGACTGGGGCATGACAAGGCCCAGATCGTTTTTTCCGGATCAAATCTGCTCTCCAGGACAGTGGACCTCCTGAAACGACATTGCTCCGCCGTCCACATCGCGGGCAGGACATCCGCCGAGCATGGACTGAATGTACCGAGTTTTCCTGATAGCGTGGCGGGCTATGGCCCTGCGGGCGGAATAGCGACCATGTTGCGACTGCTGCAACAGCCCTGCCTTGTGCTTTCCTGCGACCTCCCGCTCATGAACGATCTTATGTTGCGCCGGCTGACCAATGGTTGGCGGGAAAAGCCGGACACCGCGCTGATGACCACGTTCCAGCAGGAAGATACCGGGTACATTGAAGCGCTGGTCGCCATTTACGAACCGCAGGCCCTGCCCCTGCTGGAACAGGCTTTTGTCGACGGCCTGTTTCAACTCAATCGCATCCTGCCGGAACACCTTCGACACCACTTGCCCTACCCTCGATCCGAGGCCACTCCTTTTTTCAACGTCAATCACCCCGCGGACCTTTCCATGCTGCGTCAAATGGAATCCGTCGCCAACCGAACATGGACCGGCCCAGATCCAATCACGACTTCATGATCATACGGCTGTATTGCCCTCATTTCGTTCTTGCGAGTTGTCCTGTTCATGCGCTAAGGAATCATCAATCCCGTATCCCGCACCTCATTCCAACACTGTGGTGAATTATGAATGAATTACGCGTATTGCTAATCCATCCGGATCCCCAGTTGCGTCACGAGCTGCGCAATCTGTTGCGTGAAGTTGACGGGATTCAGGTACTGGGCGAGGCTGTCTCCGCCTTCGAGGCCGTCGAGCTGATCGACGGCGTCGGATACCATGCTTTATTTTTGGGCGTGGACTTGCCGGAAGGAGTCAACGGCTTCGAACTTGCCCAGATCCTCAGCCAACGTAAGCATCGGCCGGCCATGATTTTTCTGGCCGCCGATGAAGCCCATGCCTTTAAAGCCTTTGAACTGGGGGCCACGGACTACCTGCTCTGGCCGTGCTCCCAGGAGCGGATGAAACGAACTCTGACAAGGCTGCGCCAATTTCCCGCCGAAACCCATATTGCCGAACCCGGCGGCGTACCCGGCAGCGTGCGGACGACTGAAGGAGATGAAGAGACGGTTCAGCTTGCCCTGGGTGAGGAGGAAGAGGACAACTTCCTCAAGGCGTTACGCAATGCCTGGGATTACAACCAAAGCCGGCCGGTCGAAATCGAAAAGCTGCCCATCAGCCTGGAGGGGCGGGTGATCCTGATTCCCTACAGCCATATTGTCTTTGTGGAAGCCTACGAAGACTACAGTTTCGTCCATACCAACCAGGATAAATACCTCACCTCTTTCCGCCTGAAATATCTTGAGGACCGATTGCGGATGCATCGTTTTTTTCGGGTCCATCGCAAGTTCCTGGTCAATTTGGAACTGGTCACGGAAATCGCCTCCCTGCCAGGCAGCAATTTCATGCTCAGAACCACCGGCAAAAAACGCATCGAATTGCCGGTCAGCCGCAGGCGGATCGCTGATCTGAAACAAATTCTCGGACTTTAACCCGCGCGGGCTGTTGCCGTTTACCCTTCCCCCCCTCCCTTTCGCCGAGATTCAATGCAACCCTTGGCGGGATAGCGTTCAACATCGTGGCCAGACCGTGAACAGCGGTTGGTGCTTATTGTCAGTGTGCTTACTGAAAACAAAACCCAGACGTTTTTCGCTCACCGCCAAGGAGGAGACATCATGTCACAAGACGGCGCCCTAGAAACATTGCTTCATGAAGATAGAGTCTTTCGGCCGTTGCCGCAGATGGTCATCGAAGCCAACGCCAACCCCCAGACCCTGGATAATGCCCGGAGACAGGCCGCGGAAGATCCGCTCGCCTACTGGGAAGAAGCAGCCAAAGAACTGGAATGGTTCAAAAAATGGGATAAAGTACTCGATGAGAGCGATGCGCCGTTCTACAAGTGGTTTACCGGCGCCAAGTGCAACATCGTGCATAACGCCCTGGATCGGCACATCAAGACGGGAAACAAGAACAAGCTGGCCATCATCTGGGAAGGTGAGGCGGGCGACTCCCGGAAAATGACCTATTTTGAACTTTACAGGGCCGTCAACAAGTTTGCCAATGCCTTGCGGTCTCTCGGCGTTCAGAAAGGCGACCGGGTCATGCTGTACATGCCTCCCTTGCCGGAAACGGTCATCGCCATGCTGGCCACGGCCAAGGTCGGCGCCATCCACACCATGGTCTTCGCCGGGTTTTCCGCCAAGGCCATGCGGGACAGGATCTCGGACGCTCAGCCCAAGGTCATCATCACAGCGGACGGCTTTTATCGCAATGGGCGTGCCGTACACCTGAAATCCCTTGTCGATGAATCTTTGATGGGCCCGGATTGCGACAGCGTTGAAACCGTGGTTGTCGTGCACCGGGCCAATGTACAGGTGGAAATGCAGGAAGCACGGGATCTGTGGTATGAAGAGTTGGTTCGGGCTGAAAGCTCCGAGTCGCCAACTGAATCCATGGACTCCGAGGACATGCTCTTCCTGCTCTACAGTTCCGGAACCACCGGAAAGCCCAAGGGCATCGTCCATACCCACGGCGGATATCAGGTGGGCATCAACCGAACCCTGAACTGGGTCTTTGACATCAAGCCTACGGACATCTTCTGGTGCACGGCGGATGCCGGATGGATCACCGGCCACAGTTACGTGGTTTACGGCCCCCTGATTGCTGGCACCACCACTGTCATCTTTGAGGGACACCCACTGTATCCACAGGCGGACAGAGTCTGGGATTTGATAGCCAAATACGGTGTTACGGTCCTGTACACCGCGCCCACCCTTGTCCGGATGCTGATGCGGTTCGGCACCCAGTATCCCAAGAAACACGATCTTTCCTCCCTGCGCATCCTTGGATCAGTGGGCGAGCCCATCAATCCCGAAGCATGGGTCTGGATGTACAAGAACATCGGCCGCTCCGAATGTCCGTTGGTGGACACGTGGTGGCAGACCGAAACCGGCTCGATCATGATCAGTCCGCTTCCGGTAAGCGTTCTCAAGCCCGGCTCCTGCACCAAGCCGCTGCCGGCCATCGAGGCGGACGTGGTGGATGAAAAGGGCAATCCCGTTCCTCCGGGCAAGGGCGGCCTGCTGATCATCCGCAAGCCCTGGCCTTCCATGGTTCGCACCCTGTTCAAGGATCCTGAGCGGTACAAGAAGACCTACTGGGAAAAGATCCCCGGGGTCTACCTGGCCGGCGACATGGCCCGCAAGGACGAGGACGGCTATATCTGGATTCAGGGCCGGTCCGATGATGTGATGAACATCGCTGGACACCGCTTGGGGTCCGCCGAGTTGGAAAGCGCCTTGGTCGCCCACAAGGCCGTGGCCGAAGCGGCTGCCATCGGCATTCCGGACAAGATCAAGGGCGAGGTGGCCAAGGCCTTCGTCACTCTCAGGGAAGGTTTCGACGCCTCCGACGACATGGTCAAGGAACTCAAGATCCACATCCGCAATGAACTGGGCCCCGTGGCCATCGTCAAGACAATAGAGTTCCGGGACAAGTTGCCCAAAACCCGCAGCGGCAAGATCATGCGCCGGGTTCTGAAGGCCGAGGAACTTGGTCAGGATGTTGGCGACATCTCCACATTGGAAGATTGATTCTACGGATAAAGTGACCTGATTAAAGGCCGGCGCAAATCCTTGCGCCGGCCTTTTTTACTGCTCGCGGAGAAGCGCTTCCAGGAGCCTTGCAGCAAAACGCTGGTGACGCTGATCCAGGCGGTGTATTCCCGCTTTTTGCGCCGCCTCCAGCGCAGCGGCAAATTCCTGGGAACTGATGGAGCGTTGCAGTTCCGGAAACTGATCGACGAAGCCGCAGGGCCGGTACTGATCCATGAGGTTCACGTAAGTATTCGGAGAGAGTTCCCGGGCCAGAAATTCCATCCACTGCCGTGTTCCGGCCAGATCCTCGGGCATGATCAGGTGGCGCACCAGCACCCCCCGCATGGCGATGCCCTGCTCGTCCAGTTCCAAATCCCCCACCTGACGATGCATCTCCTTCAGGGCTGTTCTGGCATGTTCCGGATAGTCTTCAGTCCGGCAATAAGCACGGCTGGCATCGGATGAGAAAAACTTGGCATCGGGCATGTAAATGTCCACGACGCCGTCAAGCCATTGCAAGGTCTCCAGGTTGTCATAGGCGCTGGTGTTGTAGACCAGAGGCAGATGCAGTCCCTGTTCCACGGCTGCAAGCAGTGCCTCCAGAATCTGGGGCACGACATGGGAAGGGGTGACGAAATTGATGTTGTGAACCCCCTGGCCCTGCAAGTCCAGCATGATCGCGGCAAGCTGCTCCGCGTCGACTTCCTGAGCCCCCGCACTCTGGTGACTGATGTCGTAGTTCTGGCAGAAGACGCAGGCCAGGTTGCACCGGGCAAAAAAAATCGTCCCCGAACCCCCATGCCCGACCAGAGGTTCTTCCTCTCCAAAGTGCGGACTGTAGCTGGCCACCTTGGCCAGACGTCCGGTTTCGCAAAAGCCGGTCTCATTGTTCAGGCGATCCACCCGACATAGCCGTGGACAAACGGTGCAGTCTCTCAGAGCTTCCAGGGCTTTTGCGGCCCTGATGCGAAGTTCGCCCGTTGCATGGAGTCGCAAATATCCAGGTTTGGTCATCGTGCCCTCCCAGGTTCAGTGGAGATGGTAACCATGGATAATGTTGATGTCACGGATTCCAAAGGGACATGAGGGGGGGCGCTGATCAGCAACGCAGTTTCGTGGAATTATGCGCTTTGCTTCAGTCCCGAATAAGAGCGATCTCGATTGGTGGGAGGGGCGAATCAGAAGTTGCCGCGAGAGAGGATGTCCGCGTTACGGAAGGCGTTGTAGACTTCCTCGTTCAGCGGAAAATCCCAGGAACCGCTGCGCAGTTCAATTTTTCCCCCGAAACCGGTTTTGAAACGATACAGACCGTAAAACGGATGGTCCGGCGAAAGCCCAGGAGAAACAGCTCCCATGTCATACCTGGTGCAACCCAGAGCACGAACATGCCGGATCGCTGCCCAATGCAGGGCATGGGAACCCATCAGCCTTCTGTTTTTCGTGGATGACGCACCGTGCAGAAAAATCGCGTTCTTTCCGGAAACGGCGACAATGGCTCCCGCAAGAATGTCAGAGCCATGCCCTGCCAGTAGAAAGACCAGATCTGAAGTGATCGGGTTCTGGGTATGAGCCTGAAAGAGCGCTAAAAAATGCCGGTAGTCGCATGTCGGAAAGCCGTTGCGCAGAGCAGTCTGGCAATAAAGATCGTAAAATGCCGGCAACTCCTCCATGGAAGCAATCGAGACGCGAACTCCCTTGCGTCCGGCCAAGCCGATATTATAGCGCGTCTTGGGCTTCATTGCCGAAAGTATGCGCTCCTCGGGCCCCTCAATATTCACGACCAGCGAGCTGGCCACGGTCATGTCCATTTCCGCTTTGCGCAGATTCCAGGTTCTGGTGCCGATGTTCATCCGCATCTCGCGGATGCGCGGCTCAGGGAAAGCGCTCCACTGTTTTTCTCGCATTTCAGGAGCATACGGCGATTCCCACGGCAGATCGTAACGAATGAAGGCGACAGCGGGATCCAGATGGCGCTTCAGGGCTTCAGACAGATTTTCCAGATACGGACCGCGGTCTTCGGGAGATGGACCGCATTCCGGCCCCTGAGGAACATAGGCAGCCAACCCGTGTTCTCCGAAAGGCTGAATCAAAACCAGCATATCCCCTTTCGAACCAGGTGTGAGGATATCGAAGGCCATGGGCTTGCACCCCAACCGGGACTTGACCTGCGCCCAGTAACCGGTTTGAAAGAGGATGTCCGTAGGCAAAAGCGATTGGGTGTTTTTTGGAGCGAGTCGAAGTTGCATGATGATACATATTGTGGCTTACATTTACGTGATCAGAATCTTCTCAGTAAATTCCGAACAGATACTGGAACAGGTCCTACCTTTTTTTGCCGTTCAAACAAAAAAAGACCCCGACAAAGTGTCGAGGCTGAAGAGTCGAGATCTGGTTTAATTGACGCAGATTCGTCAATCAAATGTAGATGTAAAACTACCCGAATTGCACCCAAACCTCAAGTCCGGTTTCCGTCTCCTTAAATTTGACTGCAGTTCGATGTGATTCGTCCCTCTCCGCCCTTGGGAGTGTCAGATTTTTTTCAAGATGAGCGGAATATCCTGCACGCAGAGGGAACGCCTTGAATTCCGCAACTCGAGCCATTAATCTCGGTACTCACCCCATGGTGCTCACCAGGGCTTCTGCAAGCTGCCCTTCTTAGATGTTTGCAACTATTCAGCACTTTTGATTGCATGGCATTATGTGGTCCGGCTTGTCTCGATTTTTCGGCATCGCCTGTCTGACTGAGCCAGGATTCGTTCATTAAACCATTGCCAAACGCCTGGAGCGTAAATTGATGTTTATTCAAGCAATGGTTTGATGTTACGAAGCCGGCGAAGGAGTTGCGATGCCGAAAAATCGAGACAAGCCGGAACGCAACTGAATAGTTACATATATTTTAACCAAATCCATAATCCTATGACACATTTCCGAACGACTCACCTTCTTTTGGGCCTGCTTCTCCTGCTCGTCAATGGACATCTGGCCGGTTGCGGCGCCCGTTTCTTCGGGTCGCCTGACCAGCCGGCGCTGCCGGCTTCTACCATCGCCGCACCGCCTGCTCAGGCTCCGCTTCATCGCGTGACCAAACCGCATGTCATTCCTGGGATTGAAGTACTTCTGGACGAGGAGTGGTTGATTTCAGTTGCCGGACAGGATGGGCAGAGAAAGATGATCTCCTTCTTTGACCTATTGCTCAAAGGCCGCACTATGGGGCTTCTCACCAACCCTACCGGGGTGGACACGAAGCTGCGCTCCACCATAGACCTGCTCCATGAGCATCCCGAAGTGCTTCTGGGTGCCTTGTTTGCTCCGGAGCATGGCATTCGCGGTGATCTTTATGCCGGCGAGACCGTCCATGACGATGTGGAGCCGCTGACGGGAGTCCGGGTGTACAGCATATATCGCCAAAAACCCACGCCGGAGATGCTCTCCGGACTGGATGCGGTACTCTACGACATCCAGGACATTGGCGCCAGTTCCTACACCTATATCTATGCCATGGCCGATATGATGGTCGCCTGCGCCGAGTTGGGCATCCCGTTCATCGTTCTCGATCGGCCCAATCCTATTGGCGCGGACTTTGTGGATGGTCCGGTCCTGGATACGAGCCGATTTTTCAGCGGCATCGGCCAGTATGATATTGCCGCTCTCTACGGCATGACGCCGGGAGAACTTGCATGGATGCTCAATACGGAGTTCCTGGCCAAACCATGCAAGCTGTCCATTGTCCCCATGGCCAACTACCGCCGGGACATGCGCTTTCAGGACACCGGCCTGCCTTGGATTCCCACCTCCACGCACATTCCTCAGGCCACGACGGCCGTCTACTACAGCTTAACTGGAGTGATCGGTGAAATGCGAGGGGGGCTGAACACCGGCATCGGCTACACTCTGCCCTTCGAATGCCTGACCGCGCCGTGGATGGATCGCCATGCCCTGGTAAAGGCCATCAATGACCGCGACATCCCAGGTCTTCGTGCCCGCCCCATTTCCTATCAGCCCGGATACGGCGGCCATGCCGGAAAAACTGTTCATGGCGCGCACCTGATGATTACCGATCCCCTTGCGCTGCGTCCCATGAGTGCGCAGATTATTCTCATGGAAATCCTGCAGACCCTCTATCCCGAACGTCGATTATTCGATAATCCGGCCATAGAACAAAGTCTGTTCGACAAGGCTCTGGGAACCGACCAGATCCGCAAGATGCTGGCTCAAGGCGCAAACACACGTGCCATTGATCAAGCCATGGCCCCTCGTCGTGAAAAATTCATGGAAATGCGTGCAAAATATCTGCTTTACGAACCGCGGTGAGAAGTATTTTCTCATTACCTGACACTTTTTACCTGGGAGGTAATTGTCATGGAAGAAGTTCTGTTCAAGAGCGAGGAACCGAAAAGCCGTTCAGATGTAGCCTCATTCTTGCGCCTGCTGGCCGACAAGGTTGAGTCCGGAGTCGTGACGTTGCGGCAGGGAGATCAGGAGCAACGGGCGGAAATTCCTCAAAATCTCATCCTGGAAACGAAGCTGGAGCGGGAAGTGAAAGGCGAGAGTGAAAAAATGAGTCTGGAAGTGGAACTGGAATGGCGTTCGGGAGGCGGAGGATCAGGCAAAGCCGGAGTGAAATTGGCCTGATGAAGTTTCCTACACGATGACAATTGAGCCGAAACAAAAGGCTTCTTGGCACTCTTACTCATCGGGACAAGGTTATATAATATTGTGTAACGACTGAACAAAATTCGTTTTAATCATTTCATTTCAACATACTTTCTGCGATCACGGGGAGAGTCAGGATGCGACGACTACTGATAACATTGCTGTTCAGTTTTGTGGTTTTGACGATATCCTGTGATGCAGCTCACGATGGAGAGATTGACATGTCGAACTCCAATCTCGCGTTACCCCCACCGATTCTGTCAGGAGAGACGGCCCTTGAGCAGGCGCTGAACAAGCGCCGGTCAGTTCGCCAGTTCAGCAATCAACCGTTGAACCTTCAGGAAATCGGCCAACTGCTCTGGGCAACGCAAGGCATCAGCGATCACGATCGAGGTTTCCGCACGGCGCCTTCGGCCGGAGCGACCTATCCTTTGGAAGTTCTCATTGTTGTCGCCGATGCCAAGGAACTTGCCCCAGGATTGTACCGCTATCATCCCCAAGGACACGAATTGCGGATCATGAAAAAAGGAGATCTTCGCTCGACATTTTTCAGGGCCGCCCTGAATCAATCCCCGATTGAGAGCGCTCCCGCCACCATTGTCATCACGGCGGTGCATGAGCGAACCGAGACCCGCTATGGTGGAAGAGCAGAACGGTATGTTGCCATGGAAGCCGGTCATGCAGCGCAGAACCTTTCCTTGCAGGCGGTCGCTCTGGGCCTGGGTACGGTTGTCATCGGCGCTTTTGATGATGCCAGAATAGCAGAGTTGCTTGCCCTGCATTCCGGAGAATCACCACTATACCTGATTCCCATGGGCAGGCCGTAATGGTGTACTCATAACAAGCAGTCTTCGCCAACGGCCGAAAAAGCATTTTACCGACCTCGAATCAGTCCACGGATGCAAAGCGCCGGAGCATGTCGTCACGCTCCGGCGCTATAACCACGCAAGAAATTTCCGGTCATGATGGACGAATCGCCACTACCGGGCAGGGAGCCTGGCGTAGAACTTTTTCCGCCACGGAACCGAACAATAATTTATCCATGCCCTTGCGGCCATGGGTTCCCATAACGATCATGTCCACCTGTTCTTCCTTGGCGCATGCCAGAATCTGCTCTGAGAAATCCCCGCATGTCACCTTGGCCCGGTATTGTTTATCGTAAAAATGTTTTTCGTTAAAAGCAGCTAGGGTTTTCTCGCCTTCCGTAATCATGGTCGTGCAGAACGATTCCATGGAATTCATGGGAATGCCGAAATCTGCATAGATTGTTCCGGATGGCACCACGTGAATGCAGATGATCTCCGCATCCAGGGGGCCAGCCAAAGACTTGGCGTAATCCGCCACCTTGTCGCTAACGGGGGAAAAATCCACCGCGCACAGGATTTTCTTGATTTGCATGAAACCTCCTTCCGTATTTATGTACCCCGAAGGCCAGGATACCTGTTTGGGCTTTTGTTCTTTTTCAACATAACCCCACCACCATAAATCAGCATAAACACAAACCGCTCCGGCATCCTCCCCTTTGTCTTTTCCGTTTATCTTCATTATGAACACCACCACCAGGATTTGCAAGACATTCAACTTTCTTTTCTCATAATTAATATTTCCGGGAGCCGTTCATGGAAAATCCTTTCGTTCTTTTGGAAACCAATCTGGGAGATCTGCTTATCGAGCTCTTTCCGGACAAGGCTCCGCAAACAGTAGCAAACTTTCTGCGTTATGTGGACCAGGGCCACTACGACGGAACCATCTTTCACCGCGTCGTCCGGGGCTTCGTCATTCAGGGCGGGGGCTACGACCGTAGTCTGAACAAGAAACCGACTCACCCGCCCATACCCAATGAAGCCCGCAACGGTCTGACCAACCACAAGGACAGCGTTGCCATGGCTCGTGGACCGGAAAAGGATTCAGCCACGGATGAATTCTTCATCAATGCCGCGGACAACGGCGCGGACCTGGATCACCAGGATGATTCCGACGAAGGATTCGGTTATGCGGTCTTCGGCCAGGTCGTTGAAGGCTCGGAAGTGGTCAAGAAGATCAACTGGAAAGTCGTCAAAGCCACCGACGAATTTCCCGAACTGCCCAAGGACGAAGTGTACATCATCTCGGCGAAACGATTCGAGTAATCCGTAACGACCGTATGCCAAACTGCCGGAGTACCACTTCCCATCGATCGTAATCGCTATCGCAATCGTAATCGCAATCGAAATCCCAATCGATTGATCACAGCGTAAAGAACGACGTGAAATGCAGTTGCTGTATACTGAGCCATTCCGACGATGAAATAGAGGAGCGACATCGATTGGTATCGAATCGATTTCGATGGCGATTTCGATTTCGATAGCGATTTCAATTGGGTTGGGATTGCGGTGAAATGAAAACACGCACCATCCAATCAGCTTTTTTTCCAAACAATCTACCGGAGGCGTGAAATGACGAGAATGGTATTAGCTTTTGTATTCTGTGCCGTGCTGCTTGGCGGCAATTTGTGGTTGGGCATGGTTCCCGCAGCCCAGGCCGCCCAGAAGATGAACATCCGGCTGGCCCATGTGGTCAACGAGCAGGACGGGTTCCACATCGCGGCCCTGAAATTCAAGGAGATTGTCGAGGAACGTACCGGCGGAAACGTTACCGTGGCCCTTTTCCCCAATGCCCAGCTCGGGGACGAGCGGACCCTGCTCGAAGGGATGCAGATGGGCATCGTGGACATGGGCGTGATCACCAACGGCCCGGTGGCCAACTTTGTCGAAGAGATCGCCGTATTCGAGCTTCCGTTTCTTTTCCCTAATCCGGAGGCAGCCTATAAGGTACTGGACGGCCCCATCGGCCGTGAGCTTCTGAACAACCTGGAGCGGGTCAATCTTAAAGGACTGGCCTATGCCGAAAGAGGATTTCGCAATCTGACCAACTCCGTTCGCCCCGTGAACAGCCCGGAGGATATCGTCGGTCTGAAAATCAGGGTCATGGAGAATCCGGTCTACATCGACACCTTCACCACCCTGGGCGCCAATGCCGTACCCATGGCCTGGACCGAGGCCCTGACCGCCATGCGTCAGAAGACCATCGACGGCCAGGAAAATCCGGTCAACGTAATCCATTCCTTCAAGCTTTTCGAGCAGCAGTCCCATCTTTCCATGACCCGGCACACCTATGCCCCGGCCATTTTCGTAATGGGTTTGGCCAAATGGCGAAGCCTTGGCCCTGATTATCAGGAAATTTTTCTGGAAGCGGCCCAGCAGGCAGCCGAACATGGACGGCACGTGAACGCGGAAATGGAGGCCGGCCAGCTCGAGGAGCTCCGCGAGGCTGGCATGGAGATCATCATGGAACCGGACGTGGCGGCATTCCGGGAAAAGGTCAAACCGGTCCACGCTAAGTACGGCGAAAAGTTCGGAGCCTACCTGCAGCGCATTCTGGATGAAATCCAGTAATCCCCGTCTCCTTGGTTACGTGATCCATGGCGTCGGCCAGCTCTCTGGCCTGGTCGACGCCATGATCCGATTCCTGGCGTTCTGCTCGCTGCTGGCCATGCTGGCGATCATCACGATGCAGATCGTCTTTCGGCTCTACTTCCAAGCCTTGCCCTGGTCCGAGGAACTCTCCCGCCACCTGCTGGTCTGGACCACGTTCCTCGGCGCGACCATGGCCTACCGTCGCGGCGCGCACATCAGCGTCACGTTTCTGGTGGATTCCTTTCCACTCCTGCTGCGCCGGATCATCCGCATCGGCGCGATCCTCGCGTCACTCTTCTTTTTCAGCGTGGCCATGTGGTATGCCGTGCGCTACATGCAGATGCAGTCCTTCCAGGTCACCGCCTCGCTGCGCCTGCCCATGCCGTATGTCTACGCCGTGATGCCCTTCGCTTTCTCGGTCATGATTCTTCACGCCGTCCACGCCCTGCTTCTGGAGATCTTCCCGCGGTTCAAGCCGGCTCTCGAAACCGTGACCATCCGGCATGCCGCACCTTCTGAAGTCCCGGCTTCCTGCTGCGCCGCGCGGCCGAATTCCCACGTTCCGTCCCCTGCCGGGCGGGAAGGCTGATTATGGGTCTGCTGCTCTTTGGATCCTTCCTGGCATTGATGTTTCTCGGAGTGCCGGTGGCCATAGCCATTGCCTTGGCCTCAATGATCATTTTGATGCATGAAGGCATTCCGCTGATGCTCATCGCCCAGCGCATGTTCTCCGGCACGGACAGCTTTCCGCTGGTCGCGATCCCGTTTTTCATTCTGGCTGGTGACATTATGGCCAAGGGCCAGGTGTCCGCCCGGCTGGTGGACTTCGCCGACGCACTGCTGGGTTTCGTGAAGGGCGGCTTGTCCATTGTCGCGGTCCTGGCCGGGATGTTTTTTGCGGCCATCTCCGGTTCTGGAGCCGCTACCACCGCGGCCATCGGCTCCACCCTGGTCCCGGAACTCAAGCGCAAGGGGTACAATGAAGCCTGCTCCGCTTCCCTTATTGCCGCAGCCGGAACCATCGGAGTGGTCATTCCGCCGTCAGTGCCCATGATCCTGTACGCGGTCATGGCCCAGGAATCGGTGAGCCGGCTCTTTCTGAACGGCTTTCTGCCCGGCCTGATCATGAGCATCGTGCTGATCGTGATCGCGGTGCGCCAGGCCTGCGCCCGCAACTATCCTCGAGGAGCACAATTCTCCGGCCGCAATATTTTGCGAACATTTTTCCATGCCGTCTGGGGACTGATCACCCCGATCATCATTCTCGGCGGCATCTTTTCCGGTTTTTTCACCCCGACCGAAGCCGCGGTGGTTGCCGTGAACTATGCCTTGTTCGCCTCCCTGGTAATCTACCGGGACATGTCCTTGAAAGACATCTACACAATCATGTGCCGATCAATCATGACCACCGGCGTGATCATGTTCATCATCGCCACGTCCTCGATCATGAGCTGGGTTCTGGCCAACTACGGCATCCCGTCCATGATCGCCGAGGCCGTGCTGAACGTGTCCACGAATCTGTACGTCATCCTGTTCCTGGTCACGCTGGTCATTCTGCTGACCGGCATTTTCGTGGAAACCGCCTCCGCCCTGATCATCCTCACGCCGGTCTTCCTGCCCCTGATCCGCCAACTGGAGGTCAGCCTGATCCATTTCGGTCTGATCATGGTCATGGGCCTGGCCATTGGGATGATCACCCCGCCGGTGGCCATCAATCTTTACGTGGCCTCCTCCATCACCGGGCTGTCCATCGAGCGCATCACCCGCTCCATTATCCCCTACATGCTCGGTCTGCTCTTCGTGCTTTGGCTGGTGGTCTATTTGCCGCTTTTTCTGCCGGTCCTGCTGTGACCGTGAACTTAAAAATGTCGTGACTGCCCCGTGAACTTCACCACATCCAGTACTTAAACCGGATCAAGCAAGACAAGGACAACCATGAAAATCGTCGTTGCACCCAATGCGTTCAAGGGATGCCTCTCCGGGACCGAAGCGGCCGAAGCGATCAGCATGGGGATCAGGAGAGTTCCCAAGCCGTTTGAGATCGTCAAACTGCCCATAGCTGACGGTGGCGACGGCTTGCTGGATGTTCTGTGCAAGCGCTTTCCCGGAACCATGGTCACGATGGACGTTCACGATCCGTTGTTTCGAAGCGTCAGATCCGATTTTTTCTGGTCCGCTGGGCAACGCATCGCCCTGATCGAAATGGCCAAGGCATCCGGGTTGGCCATGGTGGCGGAGCACGAGCGAAATCCGGACGGCACCACCTCCTACGGCACCGGGGAGCTGATCCGACGGGCCTTGGACCTGGGCGCCGAGACGATCTACCTGGGCATCGGCGGGAGCGCCACCGTGGACGGCGCCATGGGCATCGCCAATGCTCTCGGCATGCAATTCCTCGACGATAGCCAAAGGGAATTGCCCCCCGTGGGCGCCTCGCTGGCCCATGTCCGCGCCATTGATCGTTCCCGGACGGATCCCAGATTGGAGGAGGTTCAAATTGAAATCATCTGCGATGTCGATAATCCTCTCCTCGGCCCCAACGGGGCGGCTCTGGTCTATGGTCCGCAAAAGGGCGCCGGCGTCGAGCAGGCCCTGGCTCTTGACGCCGGATTGGCCAACCTGGCCGATATTGTTGAACGTTCCACAGGCAGAGACATCCGCAACGTTTCCGGCTCCGGAGCCGCGGGAGGCGTCGGAGGGGCGATGTACGGCCTCTTTGACGCCAAAATCCGGCCCGGGATAGATGTCGTCCTTGATCTTCTGGATATGGAAACCCATCTTAACCAGGCCAGACTGGTGATCACAGGCGAGGGACAAATTGATTTTCAAACGGCCCACGGCAAAGCACCTGCCGGAATTGCGCGTCTGGCGAAAAAACATCGCATCCCGTGCATCGCCCTGGCAGGAAGTGTTGGGGAGATCTCGGATGAACTGTACGCAGCTGGCATCACCGCGGTCATTCCCATCTGCAGCGGCCCCTTGACCTTGAACGACGCCATGTGCAACGGAAGGAGCCTCCTGGCGAACTCAGCGGAACAGATCATGCGAATTTACGCCGACTTCATTTAACACGGTAATCTGATTCCTTTTGAACTCTATCGGCCATCAAAAGGAATCCGGCACAATGAAGATCTGCGCCGGCCTTCATAGCCTCTTGCCTTTTGCCGCTTCTTTGGCAAATAAGAACTGAAGAGCGAACAAGAAAGCGCGCATCTCCCGCATTAGGGACAAACCTGGAAGGAGCAATTCATGAGTCTGATGCATCTCAACCGATCCCGGGGTCGTTTTGAAATCGACCATCGCACCGATCCCGAACTGTTTCGGGACATTTATCCATACAAGAATATCTGCCGGATCAGCTTTGACGATTCCTTTTCCATGCCTCGTCCCGCAGATCCGATGTACATCACCGACACAACCTTTCGCGACGGCCAGCAGGCCCGGCCGCCCTACACCCTGGAACAGATCAGCCATATCTTTGATCTGCTGCACAAGCTTGGCGGTCACAGCGGATTGATCCGCCAGAGCGAATTTTTTCTGTATTCGGAAAAGGACCGCAAGGCCGTGGAAAAGTGTCTGGCCAAGGGCTACCGCTATCCGGAGGTCACCGGCTGGATCCGCGCCACCGAGGATGACCTGAAACTGGTCAAGGACATGGGCCTCAAGGAAACCGGCATGCTGACCTCGGTCTCGGATTACCACATCTTTTTGAAGCTGGGCAAAGACCGCGAGAAAACGGCCGAGAGCTATCTTCGGGTAGTGGAAAAGGCACTGGAATGGGGCATTATTCCCCGTTGCCATTTCGAGGACATCACCCGGGCGGACATCTACGGCTTTTGCATTCCCCTGGCCCAGAGGCTGATGGCCCTGTCCAAGGAAAGCGGACTGCCCGTGAAGATCCGGCTCTGCGACACCATGGGCTATGCCGTCCCCTATCCAGGCGCGTCCCTGCCCCGCTGCACGGCCAAGATCGTCCGGGCCTTCACCGACGATGCCGAAGTTCCCGGCCACTGGTTGGAATGGCACGGACACAACGATTTTCACAAGGCCCTGGTGAACACGGTCACGGCTTGGCTCTACGGATGCTCCGGGGCCAACGCCACCCTGCTCGGCTTCGGGGAGCGCACCGGCAACGCCCCGGTTGAAGCGCTGGCCATCGAGTACATTTCCCTGACCGGCGAGGACGACGCCGCAGCCACCCAGACCATCGCCGAAATCGCGGACTATTTCGAAAACGTGCTGGGCTATGCCATCCCGGACAACTATCCCTTCGTAGGCAAGGACTTCAATGCCACCAAGGCCGGGGTGCACGTGGACGGCCTGCTCAAGAACGAAGAAATCTACAACATCTTCGACACGCTTCAGATCCTGGGCAAGCCGGTCTCCATCATCATCACGGACAAATCCGGCCGGGCCGGGGTAGCCTACTGGATCAACAACCGCTTCGGCCTGCGCGGCGCTCAGCAGGTGGACAAGCGCCACCCGGCCGTAGGCAAGATCCATAACCGGGTCGTCAAGGCCTATGATGAGGGACGGACCACCTCTTTTTCCAACCAGGAAATGTGGAACCTGGTCAAGCGCCACCTGCCGCAGCTCTTCTCCTCTGAGTTCGACCAGCTCAAGAAGACCGCGCATACCCTGGCATCCAGAATCATGACCAAGCTTTCCGAGGACGAAGGAATCCACTCCATGGACCAGAAGCGGGTCCTGGCAAGTCTTGAATCAGTTCTGGAAAAGTATCCCTTCATCCAGTACCTCTACCTGGTGGATACCAAAGGCCGCTTGATCACCGGCAGCATTTCCCATCCCGAGGACAAGAGTAAATACAAGGCCTACGACCCCGGCAAGGATCTTTCGGACAGGGAATGGTTTACCGCGCCGATCCAGACGGGCAAGCTGAACATCACGGACTTCTACCGCTCGTTCATCACAGGCAAACTTTGCCTGACGGTTTCCATGCCCGTCTTTAACTCCAATGACGATATTCAGGGCATTCTTGGCGCGGATATTCGCTTCGAAGAACTGCTGAAGCGTCGCTCAGAACTGGAAGAGGAAGTCGGCGATGCGCCGGTTTGATCTGCTTTCCAGGTACGTGTCGGCCGGCCCATCCGGGCCGGCCGTACGAGAATTGAGGCCCGCCCGGGACCAGGTTCGGCCGCTGTCCAAGAAACAGCAAGTGATAACCGGCGCGGTGATGCTATGGATGCTCTGCGGGATGATTCTGTTAGTCGGTTGCGCCGCCAAGCCTGCTCCCGAACCGCAACGGCATCCTTCCCCCATGCGGGAGGAACCGCGACCCGCGGTAAGCCGCCCCCAGCCGTCTCCTGCTCCAGCACCATCTCCCGCCCCTGCCCCGCCAACGGCGAGGCCGTACACGGTACTTGGCCAGACCTATCATCCCCTGGCCACGGCGGATGGCTTTGCCGAAGAAGGAATAGCCTCCTGGTACGGTCCGCAGTTTCATGCCAAACGCACGGCCAGCGGCGAGGTCTACAACATGTACGACCTCACGGCGGCGCACAGGGTCCTGCCGATGCAGACCAAGATTCGAGTCACAAACCTGGAAAATGGAAAATCTGTGGTCCTGCGGGTCAATGATCGAGGACCATTTGTCGGCAACCGGGTGGTCGATCTTTCCTACAAGGCGGCTCAGGAGCTGGACGTGATCCGTCCCGGCACGGCCCCGGTCCGGGTAGAAGCCCTGGGACGGTGGCCGGGAGGTATTCCAGGCAGGTTTTTCGTGCAGGTCGGGTCATACACCCAACGTGAAAATGCCGCCCGGCAGGTGGAAGATATGCGGAGGAACGGGTACCCGGGAAGCAGGATGGTTCAGGCTGTCATCAATGGCCAGAATTTCTGGCGCGTTCAGGTCGGTGAGTTCAACAACCTGGATAAGGCCGTGTCCGTTCAGCAGGAACTCGTCCGCAGGTCCCCTGGGGTGTTTGTTATTGCGGATTGATATCGTTGCGGAACTTCTTTGAAAGCCGAAACACCACCACCTTGCGAGGATCCAATGTAATGGTTTCGCTGGTCTGCGGATTGCGGCCCTTGCGAGCTTTTTTGGGATATGCTTCGAACTTGCCGAAACCGCTGATCAGCAGGGCATGATCGCGTTTGATGGCGGACTTCATGATCGTCAACAAGGATTCAACGTGATTTTTAACTTCTCCGCGACTGCGATCAATTTTTTCGTAAATGGTATCGACAATTTCCGCTTTCGTGAGTGTTCTGTTCATGGTCCCTCTCCCGTTGTCACAATAATTGATCCGAATGGTGGATCAAGCCAGTTCCTTCTTGATCAAATCGGCCACGGCCCGCATTTCCTCGGATGAAGGATACGATGATTGCGGCCACGCGCGTAAGCCGTCGTTCTCGTAGCGAGGAATCAAATGAAAATGAGCATGCTCCACCAACTGGCCGGCTGCCTTGTGATTGTTCATCACCACATTCAGCCCCTGGGCGTTCACCGCCCGCACAAGAGCCTTGGACACTTTCTGCATCGTCTCCAGCATCTCCTCTCCAAGCCCCGCCGGCAGGTCCCACAACGTCGGATGGTGCGCCTTGGGTATGACCAGCACGTGGCCTGGATGAACAGGGGCGATATCCAGAAAAGCCATGGTGTTTCGTGAGGAGTAGACAAGCTCACAGGGAATCTTCCTCTGAGCAAAACTGCAGAATATGCATTCAGACATGACACATCTCCTTCTCTTTGGGCAAATAAAAGCATTTTCAACCGGAAGACATTGGCGATCCGCAGTATGGAACTTGATGGCCGCAAATACCCTCAACGGACGAAGATGCCCGGCTCAGGAAGCAATTTCGTCATGAACTGCTTTAGATCTATCCGAGAACGTTTACTTTTTCAACTGCCAAAAAATTATTTTCCTGGTGCGACCTGATGCTGTGGCTGCGTTTTCCCCATCCGGAACCATTCCGGCATCGACAGCGGATTATTCCAATTTTCCTGCCTTACCACGGCTGTCCACATCGTTGTTCGTATTGCGCGCAACACCTTCAAACAGGTGCCGGCTCTCCAACCTTAGAGGACATCCATGTCCGGATGTCCAAAGAGCTTGCGGGCCTAGAGCAAAGCGGCTCTCGGCAGTTCGGTGTTGCCTTTTACGGGGGGACATTCACCGCCCTTCCGGATGCCTGGCAAAGACGATTCCTTGCCGCCATTCATCCCTACCGGGAATCGGGCCTGATTTCCCATGTCCGCTGCTCCACCCGACCTGATCGGATTTCCGCGGACCATTTGCGATGGCTGCAGGAGCTGGGCATGAACATGATTGAATTAGGCATTCAAAGCTTCGATCAAAAAGTTCTCCAGGCTTCGGGCAGGGGATACGATCCGGAAACCGCCGAAATGGCCTGCAGCCTTGTCCGCGAAAGCGGCCTGCAGCTCGGAGTCCAGCTCATGCCGGGCCTGCCGGAATCGGCCATGCAAAGCTGGCTGCACGATGTTCGGCGGACATGCGCCCTCCTCCCCGAGGCTGTCCGCATCTATCCCTGCCTTGTATTGAAAGACACCCTTCTGGCCCGACAATTTTATGCCGGAAATTATCGCCCTTGGTCCCTGCCCTTCACCACATGGGCCATAAGTCAAGCCTTACTGCGGCTCTGGAAACACGGGATTCCAGTCATCCGCATTGGACTTGCTCCGGAACATGACCTTTTCAGCGCCATCCTCGACGGCCCCTGGCATCCCGCAATGGGTTACCTGGCGAAATCCCATGCCTTGAAAGCATGTATCCTCCATCATCTGTCTGTCCTGCCGGATGTTCCATTGCACTTGAACATCCCGAAACGCTTTGCCGCTGAATTCTGGGGACATGGCCGGGAACACGCCGAGACCTGGCTCCGCTATGGTCTTAGTCCATCTCATGTCCGAACCTGGGAACATTTTTTTTTCATGATTACGGAAGCAGATCCCGTGAACTTCACGGACTCCGCCCGTGTCGCACGTGTCGCCCGCAGGAGGTCAATCTGATAAATGCTTTCGCAACACCTTGACTCCGCCACTTCCTCTTTGTAATGAAACGAATTCGACAGTTGACCATATCTGATGGGCACGGCCTTGAGCCGTCGACGACAATATGCAGTTGACGTGTTTCTGAATCAATTCTTATTGGACCAGAAGACGACACCGCCCAACGAAACGGCGTAGGGAAAACTTTTTTTGATGGATATGCAGGACGAAGGAGAACACCATGAAACGGACGTATCAACCAAGCAACACTCGTCGCAACCGCACCCACGGCTTTCTGGTGCGCATGAAAACCAAGAACGGACGGGCCATCATCCGCCGACGTCGGGCCAAAGGCCGCAAACGCCTAGCCGTTTAAAGCTTCACCCCCGTGACAAGATCAAGGAACGGGAAGATTTTACAGCATGCTATGAGAAAGGCAGGAAGTACCATTCCAGGTATTTCCTCCTTTTTTTTCTTACCGCAACCGACATGCCATCCCATGACGGTACCCGAATCGGTATTGCCGCGGGACGAAAAATCGGCAACGCCGTGCAACGCAACCGTATCAAGCGTCTGATTCGCGAATCTTTTCGGCTTGAGCGGAGCATTTTTCCTGCCAATGCCGATATTGCCATTGTCGCCAAACGAGGCATTGATCCGATGAAACTGCAACTGGCCGACGTTCAGAAGGATCTACGCATCATCATGCATCGAATTTGCCGCGACGTGAATGCGCTTGCACCCTCGAAGGCCGCTCGTCGGGAAGACCGCTCCTGCGGCAAGCCGGATGCCAGATAATGCGCCGTTTGCTGATCCTGTTCATCCGGGGCTACCAGTTGTTCATTTCACCCCTTTTTCCACCCAGTTGCCGGTTCATCCCCTCCTGCTCGGAGTATGCACGACAAGCCCTCGAGCGGCACGGCTTTTTCAAGGGACTCCTGTTGACCGCATGGCGAGTTCTGCGATGCCAGCCTCTTTGTTCCGGCGGTCTTGACCCGGTTCCGGAACATTGGCCCGCCGTATCCAGCTCACAATCCAGCGTCGTTCCGCCTTCCATCGCAACCCTTAACCACCCAAAATCCTGACATGGACCATAAAAGAGCCTTTCTGGCGATCACAGTTTCCCTGGCATTTCTTGTATTATGGAGCTGGTATTTCGCTCCCCAACACCAGCCCGTTCCCAGGACGGACACCCCGCATGTGGAGTCCCAACCCAGCCCGGCTCCGGAAATCACCCCCATAGATCCATCCCTTGCCCCCCCCCCTGCCATTGCGCCGGGCTTTCAGGCCGAGACCCCTTTGGATCCCGGTTTCACCGCCGCACCACTGGTCCGGGGAAAGCAGATCACTGTTCGCAATCCCTATTTCCAGGCGGTTTTCAATTCGGAAGGCGGTGTTCTGGAGCGATTTGAACTGCTTCAATACCGCCAGACCATTGATCAGAACGCCCCGTTCGTCGACTTGATCGGCTCGCCCGAACCCCGCAAACGTCCCATGGGACTGCTCTGGAACAGCCAGCCGACGTGGATGCAGGGGGAATGGACGTTTGAAGGCGAAAATCTCCATTTGCAGCATGGCCAGACCGGAACCCTGACCTTCATCGGCCGCTTCGGACTTCTGGAGTTGGTCCGTACCTTTCAGTTCACTGGTGATTCATACCTGATCGATGAGCAGGTTCAAGTCCGCAACCATTCGCCGAACCAGATCAGCGCCACCCTCGGATTCACTCTGGCCAGCGAAGCCCTGAGCGCCATCCGGGACCGCTACACGCCAACCCAGATCATGTTCTATGATGCCACCGGACTGGAACAGGAAAAAAGCGAAAAACGACTGCTGCCGGGCATTCAGGCCGAGGGCGGCATCCGCTGGGGCGCCATCCAGAGCAACTACTTCCTCACCGCCGTTGTTCCTGCTTTTAACGATCCGGTTTTCAAGGCGCGGCTTGAAGACGGCGTGCACAGAGCGGTCATGGAAACCCGGAACTTCGTTCTGGATCCGCAACTGGAAATGCAGTTCCGGGCCACTTATTACCTCGGACCGCGCGAACGCGAGGCTCTTTCCGTGGCTCCTGGCAACCTGCTTGAAGCGCTTCACTATGGCTGGTTTGATCTTATTGCCAGCCCGTTGATCCAGGTGCTCAACTTTTTCTACGGATATGTTCACAATTACGGCTTGGCGATCATTCTTCTGACCGTGGTCATCAAGCTGATCTTCTGGCCGCTGTCCCAGAAAAGCTATAAATCCATGCAGCAGATGAAGAAACTGCAACCCATGATGCTCAAGCTGCGGGAGAAGCACAAGGACGACCGCCAGAAAATGAATGAAGAGATGATGCAGCTGTACAAGACCTACAAGGTGAACCCCTTGGGCGGTTGCCTGCCAATTGCCGTGCAGATTCCGGTGTTCATCTCCTTGTACCAGGCCTTGATGGGTGCCATCGAGTTGCGTCACGCTCCCTTCATTTCGCATGTACCCTTCACGGACATCATCTGGCTGGCCGACCTTTCCGCAAGGGATCCCTACTACATTACACCCGTTGTCATGGGGGCGACAATGTTTCTGCAACAGAAACTCACCCCCGCCCCCGGTGATCCCATGCAGGCCAAGATCATGCTCTTTTTGCCGATCATATTCACCTTCCTGTTTCTCAGCTTTCCATCCGGGTTGGTGCTTTACTGGCTGGTGAACAACGTTCTCTCCATTGCCCAGCAATGGTGGGTCATGCGCAAGGCGTAATCCCAATGGAGCACCGTGCGGGCGCCGGAATGGACGCATTCCGGCTGCGACGCGCAGGTAAAGGAGAACAACTACAGAATGAACGAAGCAAAAGATTTTCAAAACAAAAGTGTTGATGAGGCCATTGAGGATGCGTGTACTTTTTTTTCATGTCCCCGTGAGGAGCTGGAAATTTCGATCCTCGAGGGCGGTTCCTCGGGAATTTTCGGCCTTGTAGGTGTACGCAAGGCCAGGATCAAGGCCCAGCCTCGGATACGCCTGGGCGAACTTGAAGCAATGATCCGCACCATAACGGAGCGCATCACCGCCGACATCGTGGACAACCCTCGGGTCAGGGTTGAACAGCAATCCGACATGATCAAGGCAACCATTGAATCCACGGGCGACATTGAACAGCTTCTTGGCCGGGATGGACAGGTGCTTGGCGCACTGGAATACGTCGTCAACCGGATCATCGCTCGTCGCTGGCCCAACGCAGTACGCATCATGCTCGATGCCGGCGGATTTCGGGAAAAACAGGACAATGAACTCAGCATCCTGGCGGTCTCGCTTGCTGAAAAGGCAAAATCAACGGCATCCCCGCAGAGCACCAAGCCTCTACCGTCATATCAACGTCGCATTGTTCACCTGGCCTTGCAATCCATCACGGATATCCACACCAAGAGCAAGGGCGACGGCCCGATGAAACGGGTGTTGATCATTCCTCGTGCTCCAGCCCCCCAAGAACCAATGGAGGCTTCCGCAGGCGACCAGCCTCATGCGACATGATCGCACTCTCCACGGAGACCATTGCCGCGATTGCCACACCGCCGGGACACGGCGCCGTCGGCATCATCCGAGTCAGCGGCACTTGCGCCAGGGTGATCGTGACAAAGCATTTTGCCTCCTCCCGCCGAACCTTCAGGGAGCTGCGCCCGTATCGGTTGCATCACGGACACTTCTTCAATGGAACAGGGCAGATCCTGGACGAGGTCCTTGTTGCCTTCATGCCCGGTCCCGGTTCATTTACCGGAGAGGACGTGGTAGAAATCAATTGCCACGGCTCGCCCGTCGTCCTGCAAAGCATATTGGAAACCTTGCTCCAAGAAGGCGTTCATCCGGCAAATCCTGGTGAGTTCACCCAGCGGGCTTTTCTCAATGGCCGCATGGACCTGACCCAGGCCGAAGCCGTGGCTGAAATCATTTCGGCCGTTTCTCCCACCGCGTCGCTTCTTGCCCAGAACAAATTGTCAGGAGCACTCCGGCACTGTCTTCAGGGATTGCGTGACCGCCTGGAGGAATTGCGTGCCCAGCTCTGCCTGGCCGTGGATTTTCCGGAAGAAGAGGTCGAATGCCTGTCTCCGGAGTTGTTTCTGCAGTCCGTAGAGGACATCCGGAAGCAGCTTGGCATTTTGTTGCAAGGACATCTCCAAAGCCGCATCTGGAACGATGGCGCGCTTTGCGTTCTTTCCGGGGCAGTCAATGCGGGCAAATCCAGCCTGCTCAACCAGCTCCTGGGCCGGCAGCGGGCCATTGTCAGCCCGGAACCTGGAACAACCAGGGACTACCTGGAAGAACGGATCACGCTGCATGGGTTGAGTCTTCGGCTTGTGGATGTCGCTGGTACACGCAAGGAGGCTGGAATTCTGGAACGTGAAGGTCTGGCCTTGGCCCGACAATTCCAGGATGAGGCGGACCTGATTTTGCTGGTGGTGGACATCGCGACCCAAGCCCCCCTTGGCGTCGTGAAGGATCAGAACCTCTCCCTCTATCCTCCCTCCAGAACGCTGATCGTAGCCAACAAGTGCGACCTGAAACGCGATCCGGAAACAGAATCCTTCCTTTCCAATCAGGGGTATGATGTCGTACCTGTTTCCGCGAAAAACGGCCAAGGCTTGGAAGAGCTGCAAGACCGAATCTGGCGCAGATTGATCGCAAACTCCCCGGAGCCGCGCCCGGATGCCTTGACCCTGAACCTGCGTCAAAGCGGGGCCCTGGAGCAGGCTGCCCTGGAACTGGAACGGCTGCGGGAGGATATCATGCAAAACGTTCCATACGATCTGCTGGGTGTTCGTCTCGAATCAGCAAGCGTTATTCTTGCCGAAATTACCGGAGAAATCACCTCTGATGAAATTTTAGAGTCGATTTTTCAACGATTTTGTATTGGCAAATAACTTGTAGCGGCTCAGCCGAATAGCGACTTGCCAGTCCCGCGGTCCTCAAAACTTCACCCTCATAGTATTCATGATGCCCTTTACTGGTAAGGTTGTATCCCGCCAAGGGTTGCAGGCCCAAGTTCTGCCGGATTCCTCTGAAAAATGCACCACCTGTTCCTGTGCCTCGCCCTGTAAGGATCAGGGGCTTTCCTCTCGAGTCATCACCGTGCAAAACCCTATTGGTGCGGCAGTCGGCCAGTCTGTGCTGATGATTGAACAGCACAGAGCGAAAACAGCAGCACCGTTCATTCTTTTTCTCATCCCTTTGGTGGGGCTTTTTTGTGGAGTCCTGGCGGCAACATGTTGTTTGATGCCTTTCAGCAATGAAGATCTGAATGTTTTTCTTGGAGCTGCTGCCGGCTTGGCAACGGGTTTTGTTCTGGCAAGACGAATCGCAACAATTTTCTTCCCTGAAAACCTCTCCTTTCCCCTCATTGTCGAGATTGTCTCCCCTTCGGCAAACCAGCCAACTCCGCGGAAGACGAGCTAGGCCCACAATCTTAGCCACAGGACATAAAGACCAGCAATTTCAGACAAATAATCAGTGTTTATTTGCGCTATTTTTTTCACAAGCACGTTGGAGCTGCTTGACAATACACGCCGGCTCATCTAGCAAGTCTACCTAAAAACCCGCCTAATGATGCGGTTATATTGCTTCCGCAAAAGACCCTGATTTGCTCTACGGTCTTTCGAAAATACCCTCCATTGCAAAGAGGTTATTGTTTTGCCCGCGGCACCTCAATCAGTTGAATCAATGCATCCAGATTCTGGAAGCGTGAAAAATTTCATAAAAAGGAGCGTACTGGTGACATGGTGAATGTATAAGTGCCGGCAAACGCGGACACGAGGCAGAGGCAATTCGATTGGCAGCAAGCAACACGCTCAACGTATGTGAAAAAGGGAGCGATTTTCATGGCATACAGGAAATTTGTACTGGGATTGTCCGGTTGCCTGTTCGTAGTAATTTGCGTGCTTTTAGTACAAGCCGACGTCATGAGCATGATCAGTTCTTCCGGAAACAATTCCGGCAGAGCGGATCTTATCATGATTCAGACCATGGCAAAGCAAACGACGAAACAGGCCCAGGCTGTCCCTTTTCTACACGATTTGCACACCGAGGCATTGGCCGAACAGGACAAGGACTGTACCGCCTGTCACATCAGAAATGATCAGGATGTGATCTCTTTCAAGTATATGCGCTTGGAAGATCCCCCCGCGGAGCAGTTAAAGAATCTGTACCACCAAAACTGTACAAGCTGCCATGCCGGTAATGCCGCCGCGGGTATGCGAAATCCCGGTCCGCAAATCGGCGAATGCCGCAAATGCCACGCCGAGCCGACCTCCGCCCAGGAGTGGGTCTCCGGTGGCATGGACAACATGCTGCACTACATCCATTGGAGCTCCGACCTGATCCCCAAGGATGAAGGCGAAGAAACCAACTGCGGTCAGTGTCACCATGACTACGATCCGGACAAGGAAGAACTCGTCTACACCAGGTTTACAGAGGAAGGTTGCCGTTCGTGCCATACCTCGGAGCCGCAGGAACCGGTGAAGTCGAATCTTGCGGAAGCATTTCACGGCCAGTGCGTGACCTGTCACCTGGATCAACGTGAAGCGAATGCGGAACGCAACGGTCCCCTGGACTGTGCTTCCTGCCACGGCACCGCGCAATCGCTGGAAATGCGAACCAAGAACCAGCAAAGACTCGCTGAAATGGACGGCGTAATGCCGCGCCTACCGCGTAACCAGCCCGATGCGGTTCTTCTGACCGCAAAAATGCCCGAGAATACTAACGGCACACGCCCGACCTTGATGTATCCGGTTGCCTTCAATCACGAGCTGCATGAACACCAGACCGATGCTTGCGGATCGTGCCACCATGAGACGTTGAAGAGCTCCTGCACCGATTGCCACACCCTCCAGGGCACGGAGCAAGGCGGTTACATCACGCTGGAAAAGGCAATGCATTCAGCTCAAAGCACGTACAGCTGCGTCGGCTGCCACAACGAACTCAAGAATGATCCCAGTTGCGCGGGTTGCCATGCCGCCATGCCGCGGGGCACTGAGCCGCCGGCAGCAAGCTGTGCAGTGTGTCACGTGAATCCTGACACCACGAATCGGAACAACAATGAAGCAGCTCAGGATTATTCGGACTACACGGAAATGCTCATTCCTGCCCAGCCCAATGGACGCATGCCGCCCCGCGAACCCTTTGTTCTCCCAGAGGACAAGGAAGGGCGCGCGGTCTTGGCGCAGCAGATCATTGACCGACGTCCCTCGAAGCCGTTGCTGATCTCCGTGGAAGATATTCCGGATGTCGTGATAATTGATGTCTTGGCTGACGAATATCAACCGGCCGAGCTGCCCCACCGCAAGATCATCCTGAGCATGATGGAGAAAATGGAAGATAATTCCCTGGCTACGGTGTTTCATGAAACTCCGGTAACCATGTGTCAGGGGTGTCACCATCACAGTCCGCTTTCCGCAACGCCTCCAAGTTGCCAAACATGCCATGATCAGCGTTCCCCGATTGGACGGGTTGGACGGCCTGGGCTTTTGGCCGCCTACCACATCCAATGCATGGCCTGTCACCAGGAAATGGAACTGGAGAAACCCGTGGCCACTGACTGTTACTCCTGCCACAAACAGAAAGATAACGGATAGCCTGTAAGGAGATGGATATATGAAACGCAGATCATTCCTTGGATTGATGGGCGCAGCCGGGGCTGGACTCGCAGCTCCGGCCCCGGCCAAGGCTGCAGTCCGGGATTTCAGTTTTTTTCACGGTACTCCGGGAGTACTTTTCGACGGCACGCGCTGCATCGGCTGCCGGAGATGCGAAATGGCCTGCAACAAGGTCAATCATCTTCCGGAACCGACAGTTCCTTTCGATAATCTTGATGTTCTCAAGACCCCTCGGAGAACCGATGCGACCACCTATACCGTTGTCAACAGATTCGACTTGCCTGGTGGTCCGGTCTTTCGCAAAAACCAATGCAATCATTGCATTGAACCGGCCTGTGCATCCTCCTGTTTCGTGGCGGCGTTCCGCAAGCTGCCGGACAGTTCCGTAGCCTACGATGAAACCGTGTGCGTCGGTTGTCGTTACTGCATGATCGCCTGTCCTTTCGAGATTCCCACGTACGAATACAACAAGGCGCTCACTCCGCGCGTAATGAAGTGCACGCTGTGCGGACCGCAGATGCGGGCCGGCGAGTTGCGGCTTCCCGGTTGCGTGGCTGCCTGTCCGGTGGAAGCCATGACCTACGGCCCCCGCGACGAATTGATTCGAATGGCCCGCAGAAGATTCGAGTCCTTTCCCGGCAGATATGTGAATCATGTCTACGGTGAAAACGAGATGGGGGGCACGAGCTGGATGTACATCTCGGGAGCTCCCTTCAGCCAGGTCGGCCTTAGAGAAGATTTGGGAACCAAATCCGCTCCCGAACTGACTTCCGGCGCACTGGCGGCCGTTCCGATTGTCGTGGGCGTCTGGCCCATCCTGCTTGGCGGCATCTATGCCATCAACAAGCGCAAAGACAAAATCGCCCAACAGGAAAAAGAGGACGAAATCGCGAAAGCCCTGGCCCAGGCCAAGGCCAAAGCTGAGTCCGAAAAAGCCGAGGCTTTGGCAAAAGCCGAAGAATCCGCCAACCGCCGCCTGGAGAATGAAGTGAAAAAGGCCGTCAAAGAAGCCCTGGCTCAGAAAGAGCAGGAAAGCAAACCGGAAGAGGAGAGCGGCAAATGAGCAACGTAACTCAAAATGACTCCAAGTCGTACTTTACGCCATTCAACATCGTGACAGGCCTGATCATCATCGCCGGGCTCATCGTCACGGTCCTCCGGTTCACAGGGGGATTAGGCGCGGTGACCAACCTCGACGACAACTATCCCTGGGGTATCTGGATCAGCTTTGACCTGCTCTGCGGCGTAGCTCTGGCGGCCGGCGGCTATACCACCGCCGCGGCCTGCTACATCTTCGGCCTTAAAAAATTCCATTCAGCTGTTCGTCCGGCGCTCCTGACCGCATTACTTGGCTATATCCTGGTAGTTCTTGCACTGCACTATGACGTCGGTCGTCCTTGGCGTCTGCCCTATCCGCTTTTCGTCCAGCAGGGTGTCACGTCGCTGCTCTTTGAAGTAGGTTTGTGTGTCTTTTTGTACCTCACGGTCCTGTTCCTTGAATTTCTGCCGGCGGTTTTTGAATGGACCGGGTGGAAGAAGCTGCGCGAGCCCCTCATCAAACTGACCTTCGTCCTGACAATCTTCGGCGTTGTGCTCTCGACCCTGCACCAGTCTTCACTGGGAGCGCTTTATCTTATTGCACCGATGAAAATCCATCCTCTCTGGTACAGCGCATACTTGCCGATATTCTTTTTTGTCTCCAGCATAGCGGCCGGCCTTTCGATGGTTATGTTCGAAGGTGCGTTGTCGCATCGTTATCTGCACAGGATGATGGATGACGAGTACAACAAGAATCACGACTACGTCGTGCTCAGCTTTGCCAAGGCCTGTTCCTGGGTCTTGTTCGGTTACTTCGCGCTGAAAATGATCGGTGTCGCCTACGACAACAACTGGCACTATTTTTCCACCGGTTACGGCGTGTGGTTTCTCGTTGAGCTTCTCTGTTTCGTCGCCCTGCCTGCTTTTCTCTATGCCGTGGCGGCTCGTGAGAAAAACTTCGCGCTTATCAAGTGGACGGCAGTCATCACCGTGCTGGGCATCGTGCTGAACAGGTTTAACGTCTCTCTTGTCGCGTACAACTTTCATTTACCCGCGGAGTCACGGTATTTTCCGAGCATCATGGAAATCATCATTTCCATCTTCATCGTTACCATCGGTCTTGTGGTGTTCCGCTTTGTTTCCTTAAAAATGCCCGTCTTTTTCGAGCATCCGAAATACAAGGCTCTGCATTGAGCCACCAGGGAGGTTAAGACATGGAATTCAATACGTTGCATGAGTTTTATCTGCATAGCAAAGGGATCACCTACCTGCTCATGGGCGGCATCCTGATCGGCGCTGTCCTCTGGTGGCAGTTTTTGATGGGCGAGAAGAAGCCTATTGAAAACCCCCATCGAAAGAGTGAAGGCAACGAGCATGGGCATTAGGCCCCATCATTTTTTCAGTGACGCCGGGTTCGACAGCGAACCCGCGTCATCTGCGACCACAGGCTCGAACTGTCTCATGACCCGCAACAACAGTGATGCTCGAGGAGACGCACATGTATAATTTTTTGACGGGACCAATGGTCTGGATCACATTCCTGATCGTGGTCGTTGGATTGACCTATCATGTCGTGACATACATCCGAGGCCTGGATTGGCGTCTGGATCGTGTCGGATACCGGCCGAATATGAAGTTTGGTTTAAAAGGCGCGGCCAGATCCATTTTTTTCTGGATTCTGCCCTGGGGATCTCACGGATGGAGAGCAAAACCTCTTTTCACTCTCCTTTTTTTCGCATTCCATATTGGCCTGGTCTTCACCCCCATCTTTCTCGAAGCCCATAATATCATGCTCAAGGACAGCTGGGGCATCCGTCTCCCGGCCTTTTCCAGCGGCGTGGCCGACGCGCTTTCATGGATTGTCGTCGTCGGCGGAATTTTCCTCATTCTTCGACGCATTGCCTATCCGGAAGTCAGAATCCTCACATCCATGTACGACTATGTCTTGATCATCATCGCAGTGGCGCCATTTTTGACCGGCTTGATTGCCAGATACAATGTTGGTGATTATCATTTCTGGTTGTTGGTCCATATCATCACAGGCCACATTTTTCTGTTGAGCCTCGTCTTCACCCGCCTCAACCATGCAATTCTCTTCTTTATGACCCGTGCCCAACTGGGCATGGACTACGGCATTAAGCGCGGTGGGATGAAAGGCTCCCAAATGTCCTGGTAATGACCCAGGTTCTATACAGTTAACATTCAGGGAGATAGAATATGCCCGAAGGAATTCTTTGTAACAAACAGCCCATCGTTACCGACGAGCAATTGAAGCTGACGCTCGGGGACAAGGGCGGCAAACAATACTACGCGGAAATGGAACAACTGGAAGTCGACACGGACAAGCTCTGGGCGACGATCCAGAATACGATGAAATCCAGGCTGAAGACATGGCTCAATATTTGCGCAAGATGCGGCCTTTGCGCGGACAGCTGTTTTCTTTACGAATGCAATGATCGTAAACCAGAGCAGGTTCCCGCTGCGAAGATCCATGCCACCCTTGGAGAGATCGTTAAACGAAAAGGGAAGGTTGACAACGCCTTCATGCGCAGAACTATGGACATTGCCTGGAGCTGGTGCACCTGCTGCAACCGGTGCGGCCAGTTCTGCCCCCACGGCATCGACATGGGCATCATGTTTTCCTACTTGCGGGGCCTGCTCTTTTCGCAGGGTTTCGTGCCTTGGGAGTTGAAGATCGGATCCGGCATGCACAGAGTCTACAAGGCGCAGATGGACGTGACCACCGAGGATTGGGTGGACACATGTGAATGGATGGCCGACGAGAACTGCGAGGAATGGCCGGGGTTGGAAATTCCAGTGGACAAGGAAGACGCGGACATCATGTACACGCTCAACGCTCGCGAAGCCAAACACTATCCTGAAGACATCGCCGAGGCGGCCATTTTGTTCCATGTGGCCGGAGAAAACTGGACGGTCCCCTCTGAAGGCTGGGAACAGACATCATTGACCCTCTTCGCCGGTGACTGGGAAGGTTGCAAGCAGAACGTCCTGCACGTCTATGACGCCATTGAGAGGCTGCGGCCCAAGCGTGTCGTGGGCACGGAGTGCGGCCACGCCCACCGGGCCACGGTTATCGAAGGACCGTACTGGGCCGGTCGCGAAGACGGCCAGCCCCCCAAGCCTTTTATTCACTACGTGGAATGGCTGGCTGAAATGCTGCGCACCGGGAGAATCAAGATCGATCCGGAAAAGCGCATCAAGGAACTGGTTACGCTGCAGGATTCCTGCAACTACGTCCGCAACCAGGGTTTGAAAAACATCACCCGGGAAATTGTCAGTTATCTCGTTGAGCCTGGCTATTTCGTGGAAATGGCTCCGAACAAGGAATACAACTATTGTTGCGGCGGTGGCGGCGGATTCAACGGGATTGGAAAATATCGCCCCCAGCGCAACATCGCCCTGCTCAAAAAAAGGGAGCAGATCCTGGACACCGGGGCAAAGCTGGTGATCGCGCCCTGCCACAACTGCTGGGACGCCATCCGCGACCTTGAGGAAGAGTATCCCATGGGTATTCGCTGGTCCTTCCTCAAACCGTTGGTGATCAAAATGATGATCGTTCCGGAGCATCTCAAGCCCAAGGATGAGGAAGGCGAAGAGGAATAAATCCGGTTTAGCCGCACCAACAGTCAGCTTACACGAGGTATTAGATGAAAAAGAAAATTCTCTTGGCGACCACTGGATCTCCGGCCAGCTTCGGATCAGCACGGGTGGCCTTCGAAATGGCCCAGCGCTACGATGCCGAATTGCTTCTCTTTCATGTCGCCGGCGTACCCAAAAAGGGGTTTTCGTATCAGGAAGTCAACGATGTGCGGTCTCAGGAGGCCGTTGAAGTCGACGCGGAATACCTGGCTTGGGTTGAAGAGGAGTTGAAGACCACCTATGCCAAGCAGCTTGAAAACTGCAAAAACGCCCGTATTATTTTGGCAACGGGTCTTCCGCACCGGGAAATCCTTCGTGTCGCCCGCAGTGAAGATGTGGACATGATCATCATGGGAGCGCATTCGGGCGACTCCAGCGCAGTCTACTCCAAGGGCTATCCCGGCAGCACGCTGCAGCGTGTTGCCAAGGCGGCCAAGTGTCCGGTGATGACCGTTCACCGTGAATCTGCGTCGTATATGGGCGGTTTTTCACATATCGTCTTTGCCACGGATTTTTCCAAGCAGTCCGACAGCGCCTTCAAGTACGCGCTGTCCATGGCAAAAGAGTTTAACTGCGAACTGACTCTTTTCCACGCTCTGGATATTACCAGCAAGGTTCTGGCCCAGAACGAGATCGAGGACAAGTTGATCGCCATCAGAAAGCGGTTGCGCGACACATACGGTCCCAAAATGGGCGACTTCAAGAACTTTGAGGTGGACGTCTGGGAAGGGATTCCGTATGTTGAGATTGTCAAAATAACCCGTGAACGAATGGGCGATCTGATCGTCCTGGCCCACAACACCAAGGATCTTGACCCAGAACAAGCCAAGCTCGGCTCTACGCTGGAACAGGTGATCCTGCGGGCCAATTGCCCAGTGGTCAGCGTGAACAGGCCGGATAAGGTCTGAGGTGCAGCAAATTCTTGCTGACAAACGCGCATTTAACGGCAGTCGGTTATTCGGCGCCGCCGTACTATGGGCGGAATGAAATCACCATCGATATCCCTGGGACATCGATGGCGACAACCTCAAGGACTGGAAACACATTCCATGTCGTAGCAGGAGGTGTACATTGGCTAAGAAAATCATGGTAATCGACGACGACAAGGAAATCACTTCCTATCTGACCCAGTTGTTCAAGGACAACGGCTATGAGACTGTTGAAGCCAACGACGGCTCCGAGGCCCACGATATTGTGGCTCGTGAGATGCCCGACCTGATCACCCTTGACCTGGAAATGCCCAATGAATGGGGACCACGGTTCTATCGCAAGTTTTCCCAGAACCCTGATTTCAGAAAAATTCCCATCATCGTGATCAGCGGTTTACCTTCCAACCAGTATGCCATTCAAAAGGCTGTTGCCAGCCTGACGAAACCCTTTGACAAGGATGAACTGTTGAAGATCGTGAAGCAGACCATCGGCTGACGCCAACTCATCCAGTACAAAGCCTGCCTACGTGTAATCACAAGGCAGGCTTTTTTTTTATCAATTCGCAACTACTCTGGTAACGTCCGGATTATTCAGAATTGCGGCCTCGCAATCTTACTCTCTACTGGTATTGCTCAATAATTTTCCTCTACAGCCGTTATTGCTTTTTATATCTACCCCATCTAATTATTTATATTTTCCGCATGATCTTTAATGTTCGGCCAGGAGCCGCCTTGGTGCTTTGCAGCACAATCAAGTACCCTAGGTCGCTGGTTGGGAGTTTTTTGAGCTTTAACGTTTAGATCATGGCTTACAGCGGTTCAACGCTATCGACCACTTATCCAAATATGGAGCTGGGCATGAACAAGAAGATTTTGCTGGTTGACGACGAAGAAGGTATTCGCCGCTTTCTCGGCCTGACCCTCATGGAGATGGGGTACGATGTCAAAACCGCCGAGAACGGTGAAGTGGCTCTTCAGGTTTATCGTGAGTTTCAACCTTCCATCGTGCTCAGCGATATCAAGATGCCGGTAATGGACGGTATCGAACTGCTTCGCCACCTCAGGTCCGAATACCCTGACGTCGAAGTGATCATCATCACCGGTCATGGCGATCTGGACTTGGCCATCGAAGCCCTGAAGCACGAAGCCGCTGACTTTATCACCAAACCCATCAACGAGGACGTCCTGGAAATATCTCTGAACCGTGTCGGAGAAAAGCTGTCCATGAAACGCCAGCTCAAGGATTACACGGAGAATCTCGAGCGGCTCGTGGATGAGAAGACCCAGCGGATAGTCGAACTTGAACGGCAAACGGCTGCCGGACAGATGGTGGAGAAATTCAGCACGATCCTCTCCAGCATATCCACCGAGGTGGAAAACCAATCCGGCCTGTTCAATGAATTGCCCTGCCTGGTCACTCTGCACAACAGGGACATGCGTGTCGTGGCCTGCAACAACCTGTTCAAGGAACGTATCGGCGACTGTTCGAACATGAACACGCATCAAATGTATTTATTTCGTGATTTCGCCGACAACGAATGCCCTGTCGGCCTGACTTTCAAAAGTGGCCGCGGCCAGCGCAGCATGGCGACTCTCGCAGGGCATGGCGAGGAGGCCATCCCCGTGACCATGCATACTTCTCCCATTTCAAACAAGCAGGGTGAAGTCGGTCTGGTCTTGAACGTCTCCGTGGACATGACCGAACTGAGCCGGCTCAAGGACGAATTGCTGGCCACGCAACACAAGTACCAGCGACTTTTTGACGAGGCGCCCTGCTATATCACCGTCCAAAACAGGGACTACTCCATTGCCGAGCTCAATCGGCGCTTCAAGGAGGAGTTCAGCGATGGTGAGGGGCTGCGATGTTACAGCGCCAAGCAGGACAGGGAAGCTCCCTGTGACGATTGTCTATTGGAAAAGACACTCCAGGACGGGCAAAGCCATCAGATGGAAACAGTTATCACCACCCGTGACGGTGCAAAGAAGAATGTTCTGGTGACTTCTTCACCCATCCGTAACGTAGCGGGCGAAATCCATCAGGTCATGGAAATGTATACTGACATTACAGAAATCCGTCGTCTGCAGGACCATCTGACGTCTCTCGGTTTGATGCTCGGATCCATGTCCCACGGGGTCAAGGGAATGCTGACAGCCCTTGATGGCGGAATCTACAGACTGGAATCAGGCCTACGTAACAACCACGTCACCCAGATTCAAGACGCCCTGAACACCTTGAAGAGCACCATCGGACGCGTCAAAAAGCTTGTCCTGGATATTCTGTATTATGCGAAAACCCGTGAGCCCGAACTCCAGCAGATGAATGTCGCCGAGTTTCTCGAACAGACGGCCATTCTGGTGAAGGCAAAAGCAGAAAAGGAAGGTGTCCAGTTTGAAAGCAACCTGCCTTCGGACCTCGACGCTTTTGAAATCGATCCCAACGCCCTTTCCGCGGCCCTGGTGAATTTTCTCGAAAATGCCGTGGATGCATGCGAAGGCAGTGAGAGAGAGCAATGTCATGTCCGGTTGTCCGCATCCGGGAACAGCGATACCGTAACCATCACGGTTCAAGACAACGGCAAGGGCATGGACAAGGAAACCCGGGACAAGATTTTCACCCTCTTTTTTTCATCCAAGGGCAGCAAGGGCACCGGCCTCGGGCTTTTCATCTCCAATCAGACCATAGAAAAGCATGGAGGCACCATCGCCGTGCAGTCCGAACCCGGACAAGGCAGCACGTTTACCATCACCTTGCCCAGGAAACAGACATGCAAAATCCTATCGAGCCGGAAGACTCCCCCCCGGAAACTTTCTGCCCATTAAGCGGCAACATATGTAACTACTTATCACATTTTTACTGCATGGCATGAAGTGGTCCGGCTTGTCTTGCCGTTTCGCGTCAGGCGAAGCATCAGGCGAGCCAGGTTCGTGCCGTCCTGGGCAGTGGGATTCAAGGGTACCGAAGCCAGGATGCCCAGACCTTCGCCGGCACGATGAAAATTCTCCTCGTCAAGTGATGATACGACGATCGTGTTGATCATGGCATTGATTTTCAGCAATTCGCGGGTCAATTCCAAGGGAGCGCCCTCCGGCAGCCCCTCGTCCAGAATGATGAATGCCGGTGCGCTCATCTTGACCGCAGCCAGTGCGTTGGCCCAACTGTTGGTGAACAGCAGATCCGCATCCTTGAGATCGCGGTTCAACGCCTCGGCAAAGTCGTAAAAATCCGCCGATCTGGTTGTCGCTATGAGTATTTGCACGTTCCCCTCCCGAACACATGATCAGACCTGCGCGGTTCCCCCGCAGGTGTTTTCAGTACTGAAAGCGGGCAGCGTCCCCATCAGGAAGGCTTCAACCGCATGACCTACGGATGGAGCGCCAGAACCATACACCACCCGGACGCCCACCTGCTGAAATCCCATGAGCGGACGCAACCCCATCCCACCGGCAATAAGCACCTTGACCCCGTTGCTGGCCAGATGGTTCACCGGCGCCATGCACCCGCCCTGCTGATGGGGAACATTGGGCAAAATGCCTACCGACTGAATTTCTCGACCCTTCACCACAACGATGGTGTAGAGATCACAGTGGCCGAAATGCTGGCCGATGGCGGCGTCAAGGCCGCCGGGGTTCTCGGATGGGATGGCGATGATCAGTGTGTCCATGGATGCGTTTCCTCTGGTATTAATGGTGTTGGAGATGACCGCGCCCACCACTGGGCAATGAAACAATCCTTTGCCAAATATCCCGGATGCTTTTTGCAAAAGCGGCTTCGGGCATTTCCGTGACGCACTGGCCCTGCAGCATGGCCTGGGTCACCACCTCGTCATAAGGCAGCATCCCGAGCAGTTCATGGCCGTTGTGGCGGCAATACTGCTCGATCTCCCTGCTGTTCGACGTGTTCAGGTCATACTTATTGATGATCACCGAGGCGGGAATACGAAAATGGGTGCACAATTCAGCCACCCGCGCCAAGTCGTGTCTTCCTGAAGGTGTGGGTTCGGTGACGATGACCGCCAATCCTGCCCCGGAGAGCGAACTGATGACCGGACAGCCGATGCCGGGTGCGCCGTCGCACAACACCAGAGGGATTCCCTGGGACTCGGCCCGCTGGCGGGCCTCCTTCTTCAAGATGGCGACAAGGCGTCCGGAGTTTTCCTGTCCGGGAAAAAGCCGTGCATGGACCATGGGACCAAAACGCATGGAGGACACATACCACTGCCCGCAGTATCTTTCAGTGAATGCCACGGCCTTGGCAGGACAGAAATGCACGCAGACCTTGCAGCCTTCGCAGCGCAGGGGGTCGATCTGAAAATCCTCCGTGCCCCCTTTCCGCACGGCGTCAAACTGACACAGACTCGCACACAGACCGCACCCCGTGCACAGCAAAGGATCAATGTATGCCTCGTACCCGGAACGAAACGCATGTTCCTCCTCAAGCCGGGGAGCCAGGAGCAGATGCAGATCCGGGGCGTCCACGTCCAGGTCGCAAAGCATCACGTTGTCCGCCACGTGGGCAAATGCCGCGGTGATGCTGGTTTTGCCCGTGCCGCCCTTGCCGCTGATAACGACAATCTCACGCATGACCGGCCTTCCTTAAACCAGAAATTGCCGCAAACAGTTTCTCCGCAAGCTCGATAAAAATCTTGCGCAGTTCCGGAATCTCCCGGCTGATCACTTTGCCTTGGGAATAGGCCTGGGCAGCAGCACGAGAATAGGGAATCTCAGCCCAAACAGGCAGGCCGTGATCCAGGCAATATCTTTTCACCTGTCCATCCCCGATGCCCGCCCTGTTGATCACGGCCCCAAGCTGTTTGCCCAGCGGCGTGAACGCCTCCACGGCCAGCTTGAAGTCATGCAGCCCAAAGGGAGTCGGTTCGGTGACCAGGACGATGCAGTCCGCGTCCATGACCGCGTTCACCGCCGGACAGCTCACGCCGGGAGGAGCATCAATCAAGACATCTCCTGCATCCCCTTCCGACATGAGTCGCTGCTTCACCTGCCGCATCAAGGGAGGACTCATGGCCTCTCCCACCCGCAGGCGGCCCATTAAAAAACGGGCGTTTCCAGCTCGCCCCTCCAGAATTGTCCCCAGTTCCCGGCCGCCGGGTCTGAGCGCCCCTTCAGGACAAAGCGCCAGACAGCCGCCGCAGCCGTGACACATCTCCGGAAACACCAGCAGTTTCTTGCCAATTACGGAGAGCGCCTTGTACTGGCAAAATGCCGCGCATTCCCCGCAAAGAGTGCACAGGGCTGGATCCAACTCTGGAACTTCCAGCAGGCCCTTACTCTCGCCGGTGATCACTGGATTCAGAAAAAGATGCAGGTTCGGCTCTTCCACGTCCAGATCTACCACTGTAAGCGGGTGATCCCAGATTTCGGCCAAGGAAGCGGTTACCGTGGTTTTCCCCGTGCCGCCCTTGCCGCTGGCAATGGCGTAAATCACCGTGCTCCTCCAGCCCCTTGCCGCTTTCCTCCCGTGTTTCCGTGGCCTCTGGAATTGGGAGCGTCGGCCACCTTCAATTCTCCTCGCCGATACTTGTCCAGGGCCTGGGCCACGGTTACCCCCTCAACATTCTGGATTATCCGAATTCCCGCGGCGGAAAGAGCTTGGAAGGCCTTCGGCCCGACAAAACCGCTTATCACCAGATCCGCACCGGCTTGAGCCACGTTTTCAGCGGCCTGAATGCCCGCCCCCTGGGCCAGGGTCTGAGAGCCGCCGTTGTCAATGTACCTGGCTTCATTCTTGGTCAGGTCCATTATCACAAACCCGGCAGCCCGCCCGAAACGAGGATCAACCATATCTTCCAGGAGAGGGCCTTCACTGGTCACGGCAACAACTTCACTCTTCATTTCAGCACCTTCTTTATGGTTGTATTCTGATCCGTATCTCTTCTGTTTGCCGCGGCATCCAGCGCATCCGGGCATCTTCACCGACTGGATGCGGCCGGAAAACCATGCGTTGAGCACTTCGTCCACGGCTCCTCCAATCCAGGGTTCCACCCGGATCCCCTTTTTGCGGAGCGTTTCCAGGTCGCCGCAGGTGAGTCCGCCGCAGAGCAACACATCCGTCCCCCACATCGCCAGCATGTCAATGAAACCGATCAGGCCGACCTCGCGCACGGGTGTCGGCAAGACGATGACAAGCTTTTCCCCCACCTGCACGTCCGATTCCTCTCCTGGCCTGGATTGATCAACCCTGACTTTGGTCGCGGGGTAGAAGCACAACTTTGTGGCGGTTTCCAACAATGTCGCCACACGATCTCCGTAACATGCCAGGCATAGACGCATGGGATTTCCTTCGAAAGATGGCTCAACGAGACCTGCTGGGTCACATTCAATGAATGGCAGAAAACATGCCAAACAATTTAATTCTATAGTTACGACATGTTAAAAAATTTCACAGCAGAGCAAATCAGAAGTCGGGCGCAAAACAAGCCCAGTTCGTGCACCGATGGACGTCACCAGGAGCAGGCCGTTGTGGAAGGTCGGCTTACCGGCATATGGAGATGTGGGAGTAGGGAAGAAGTACGCGGTGCTGATCTATCAGGATCATAAAGAGGTGAACGTTGTGCCGAAGATAAGCTGCTTAGGCGCGGTCATATTGCAGAGGAGTTCATCTTGCGGGATTTATCTTTCTATGCGGCCTGCGAGGCGTTCAGCAGTCGACGCAGGGTATCCTTGGAAACCATCAATTCACGGCAGGCGGCCATGACGCGTCCGTTGTTGCGGGCCAGGGCAGCAGCAGCAGCCTGACGTTTGATCTCGTCCATGGTCCCTCGAAAGGTCGGCGAAGGGCTGGGTGCCTCGAAAGGGCACAATCCCTCGGGCAAATGCTCCTGCATAATGAACCCGCCGGGGCAGAGGATAAAGGCATATTCGATGATGTTCTCCAATTCCCGGACGTTGCCGGGAAACGCATGCCGCATCAAAAACTGAAGCACCTCCGGGGCAAGTCCCTGGATGTCCTTGCCGCTCAGGACATTTTGTCGCTTGATGAAATGCTGGGCCAGAAGCAGAATGTCCTCAGGCCTGCGGCGTAATGGAGGCAGAACCAGGCGGACCACGTTAAGTCGATAATAAAGATCGCTGCGAAAGGTTTGCCTGGAGACCATCTCCTCCAGATTGCGGTTTGTGGCGGCAATGACCCGGACGTTTACCGCAACGCCGCGAACCGACCCCAAAGGTTCAACCACTTTCTCCTGCAGAACGCGCAGGATTTTGACCTGCAAAGCCAGCGGCATGTCGCCGATCTCATCAAGGAACAAGGTGCCGCCGTCGGCCATTTGGAAGCGTCCGGGCTTGTCCTTTTTGGCATCAGTGAACGCCCCGGCCTTGTGACCGAAAAGTTCGCTCTCCAGCAGATTTTCCGGCAAGGCGCCGCAGTTCACGGCAACGAAGGGCTTGGTGCTGCGTCCGCTCAAATTGTGAATCGCACGGGCCACAAGCTCCTTTCCGGTACCCGACTCGCCAAGGATAAGAACCGCAGAGCCACTGGCCGCGATCTGCGGGAGAATACCGAGAATCCGCTGGAACTCTGGACTCTTGCTGAGAATGTCTTCGATCCTGTACAGTCCGTCGAGTTTTTTCTGAATCAGGCGCAATGCCGAAAGATCACGAAACGTTTCCACCCCCCCCACGATTTTTCCCCGCCGGTCGCGCAAGGGCGCCGCACTGATGCTGATGGGAACTTTGGTTCCGTCGGCACGAACAAAATGCAAAGAGCGGTTGCCTCGATTTTCTCCGGCTTCCAGTGAGGTCCTGAGAACGCAGGCCCCGTCGCAGATGCTGGAACGAAAAACCTCCCAGCACTTGCGCCCCAAAGCCTCGTCCTTGAGCACCCCGGTGATGGCGCTGGCCGCACGATTGAAGAACGTGATGTTCCAATCCAGGTCCACCGTAAATACGCCGTCGGCCAGGCTGTCCATGATATGTTCACAGGAAATATCTTTCGGAAAACTCATAAATGCCCCATTCATAAAATTCGGCCCCAGGTGGGGGAGATGCAAACTGCTAAAAATACGCCCTAAGAAGCCATTCGGGCTCATAATTAGCCCAAGTCGCTTGTACACCCATCGCCATAGATGTCAACCCTCTATATATAATGAATAAAATTTTCGGCACGCAAAATGCTTATTGACAAGCCAAGCACAGTCCAAAAACAGGGCAAACATGAACCGAATCCCATTCCTTGAATTCAAGAAAGCATAAAAAACAAATTATTTCATGAATATGGGAATCCGCCCGACCCTTTCAGAAATATTTTACGATCTGATCGAACATTCAAGGAGGCTCAGCCATGCCGAATCAAGACGGTACAGGTCCAGTAGTTCAGGACAAAGACGGAAACAGAGGCAAACAAAAGCGGCGCGGCCAGTGCCGGCGAACCGGGGAAAATGGAAATGGACCACGGTGCCAAAAGAACCGAAACCGCCAGGGCCAGTGAGCCATTTTCAATCAAGGATCTTGAACGTGAACCCCATCCGGGAAAGCCAAGCCGCAACATGGATACATCGCTCCGGCAAATGAAACATCCTCGGTCCGGGATCATTGGAACCGTTTCCGTGTCCGCGGCGCAGAACAGCATGCCAAGGAGGAGAATATGTTCAAATTGATCCTTCTTGCCCTGTCCGACAGGGGCGACGGGAAAGCCGCTTTTCAGGCGGCATCCTCCATGGCTGTCAGGAACAACGCGGGGTTCACGGTCCTGCATGTCAGCACCCCCCTCGGCCATGAGGGGGGTTGCGTGTTGCAGCTTTCCAACGCGGAGGAAATCTCCGCGCGTCGTGTGGAAATTGAGGACATGTGCCGGGCGATGATGCCATCGGGGCTCACGGCGGATGTCATGCTCAGCGCGGGATTCCTTGATGTGGAGATCCTCAAGACATGCCGTCTTCTGGAACCGGACCTTCTGGTGGTTGGAGAGCAAAGCGGGGCCGACAAATGCCGGCGGGAGCTGACAACAATGGGCGCTGCCGATACCGCGGAACTGACCGCCCGGACAGCTCCATGTCCGGTTATGGCAATTCCCGCCGCTGCGAAACCCGACACCTTATCCGGCGCGTTCCAGCGCATCCTGATAGCCAGTGATCTCACTCCGGGAACAACCGGCATTTTCAAAGTGGCGGAACAGATTTCCGCTCAGGAGAATGCGGAGTTGCGCGCATTCCATGTCCTGGCCGCGGATGAGTCCGTTTCGGACAGGACAGCCCTGAACTGCAAAATTGAAAAGGCAAAGAAACAGTTGACGTATCTTTGCCGGAATCTGCCCGTAGCCTGCCTGACCGCTGCCCGTGAAGGGGAGCCTGCTCTGGAGATCCTGAAATACATGCGCGAACACGATGTAGATTTATTAATCATGGCAACGCATTGCTATAACGCAAACCCAGAAGAACAAAACGGAGCCGTCGCGGCAGCCGTGATCAACCGGGCACGCTGTCCGGTCATGCTTGTCGGCCCCGCTGTCGCGACCATCAACCCAGATGTTTCAGCACGAACACCACGAGGAAACAAATAGATGCCGCAGCACATCGTCATCATCGGAGCCGTGGCCCTTGGCTCAAAGGCCGCGGCACGTTTCAAGCGTCTGGAGCCGGACAGCCGTGTAACCCTTGTGGATCGGGGAAAACTCATCGCCTACAGCGGCTGCGGCATTCCCTATTATGTTTCCGGTGAAGTGAACGAAGAACGGGAGCTGCAGAGCACCGCCTTCCATATGCTTCGTGATACCGAGTTTTTCCGCAAGACCAAGGGAGTGGACGTGCGGATCGAAACCGAGGCTTTGGCCATCGACCGCAAAAACCGGACCGTAAACCTGCGCCACCTGCCGACCGGAAATGAGGAAATTCTGGCTTACGATCAGCTGGTGCTTGCCACGGGCAGCACCCCGTTCCAGTTGCGTGTTCCGGGAACAGCCTTGCAGGGTGTGCATACCATTCAGGATCCGGAATCCGCCCGGCAGATTCGATCACGCATCGCCGGCGGCAAGGTGAAGCGAGCCGTGGTCATCGGCGCGGGTTTCATCGGCATGGAGATGGCCGTGGCTCTGGCGGATTTGTGGGATGTTCCGACCACGGTAATCGAGTACCGCGACCAGATCCTGCCCGGCGTCATCGGGAACAATCTGGCGCGGATGGCACAGCGGCGCATGGAGCAAAAAGGAATCACATTTCTGTTGGGAGAACAGGCCAAGGCCTTTGAAAGCGATGACCAAACGCATGTGGCTCGCGTGGCCATGGAAACGACGACGTTGCCCGCTGATCTGGTCATCGTTGCCGTGGGAGTTCGGCCCAACAGCGCATTGGCTCGTCAGGCAGGCCTCGAGGTTTCCGAACGCGGGGCCGTACAGGTTGACGAATATCTGCGGACTTCAGATCCACATATTTTCGCCGGAGGCGACTGCGTAGATCTGCGCCACCTGCTTACCGACATGCCGGTTTATCTGCCCATGGGATCCCTGGCCAACCGGCAAGGCCGGATCATCGGTGACAATCTGGCAGGCGGAAGATCCAAATTTTCTGGAGTGACAGGATCCTGGTGTGTCAAGCTCTTCGACCTCGCCGCCGCGGGCACGGGCCTGACGCTTCAAGGCGCCAAGAATGCGGGTTTTAACGCCCTGTCCGTGCATGTGAGCCAACTCGACCGTGCGCATTTCTTCCCGGAAAAAGGGCTCATGAGCCTGGAACTGGTTATTGAACGCGATACAGGTCGGATGCTCGGCCTGCAAGGACTGGCCGACATGGGCGACGCCCTGGTTGGCAAGGTAAATGTGGTGGCGGCGCTGCTACCCTCGGCTCCGAATGCCCGTATGCTGAGCAGCCTGGAAATGGCATATTCACCGCCATTTTCCGCTGCCTTGGATATTTTGAACGTGCTCGGCAACGTGGCCGACAATATCCTTGCGAACCGCTACCGCGGCATCCACGCGGACGATTTCGCGGCCATGTGGAAAGAGCGAGAGCACAACGACCTGTTCTTCCTCGACTGCCGTGAAACGCTCGAAGCCGAGAAATACGCACACGCTCACCCGGAATTCTGGCACAATATTCCGCAAGGCGAGCTTGCCGAAAGATTAAAGGATATACCCGAAAACCATCGACTCGTGCTTATTTGCAACACCGGTGCCCGAGCCTACGAGGCACTTGTTACCTTGAACAACGCAAACTTTAACGACGTGGTCTGCGTTGAAGGCGGCATGACTGCTCTCACGGCCGCGGGGGTGCAAGTGTGATGATTTTCCAGAAGGCAACTCGGTTGAGGTCATACCGGCGAAAGCCGACGCGTTATCGCTCTTCATGAAAGCCTGCCCGAAGCAATTCAGCAGTTACCGCATTGAAGACTAATCATCCCTCCTGTTGAGTCTTTCCGAACCATGCCGCCGCTCGCTCTTGGACATCCCGCGCTGCTGTGTTTGCATGCAGCCGGAAATACGCGATGTCTTTCTCTTCCCCAATCGCTTAATGATTCCATTTATCATCTTGAAGGCTCAATGTGCATGGCAGAGCAACCTGAAATTCCACTCTTAGTTGAAATACGTTTGATCAAAAATCCATACCTCTCCCTAGAAAGAAGTTATTTCGATGCTCAATAAGGTCATTTGGCAAAGAAATTTTTGTCGCCATTCCCCTTGCATAGTTTTCAAGATTGGGCGACTATGTTATAAAAAGAACAAGAAAAGATGTCTAATAAAAAACCTGAAGCAATTTATCCATGTAACAACCTCTCACTCCCTCCAGCATACCAAGAGCGCAGAGGTAATCTTGTGGGCAAAACATGGCATTATCCCTCAATCTGAGGAAGTCCTTTTACTCATAACGCTGCTATTGCAAATAGCCCAGACCAAAATACTACCAATTCAGTCCACTTTCACGTAGTTCTCAAGGGAAGTCCATGAAAATTAAGAACATGGTCCAGAACTTGACATTCAAGATGCTCCTCTCCGGAGGGGTAACTTTCTTTATCTGTGCTGGACTCTGGGCCGCGTTCAATGTGGTTTATCTGCGCGATTTCATCCTGCGCAGCATCAAATCAGACATCATTACCCTTTCCGATACCGTCCTGCTCGGCCTCGATTGCGCAACGCTCCATGACTTCGAGGAAGACATCAAGCAGATCATCGCCTTCAGCCCACACAAGAACATCGAGGCCATCCGGCTTTTGGACAAGAGGGGCAGGATTGCCTACTCCAGTAATGCCGAGGAAGTCGGCACATTCGTGGCCAACTCCTCTGAGTCCTGCCGAAAATGTCATGATCAAAATCCACCTCCGGCAATCTTAAGCCAGGAGGAACGCAGTCGGGTTCTTCAGGCCAATGACACCATCATCATAGGTACAGTAACGCCAATTCCCAACAAGGTCGGCTGTAGCGGGCAAACCTGTCATGCTCATTCGGAGACGGAGCAGTTGCTCGGTATCCTGGACATGGAAGTGACCACGGAAGTCAAGGGAACGGTCCTGCGGGAGTTCCAGCAAGCAAACATGCAGATTTCACTGCTTGTTTTTCTGGCCACCTTTCTTGTTCTCTTTCTGAACTACCATATTCTGATCTTCAAGCCCATTCGTCGCCTGATCCAGGCAACCAAGGACATCAGTGCCGGCGGGAACTATTCGGACATCTCCGTCCGCCAGGCAGACGAAATCGGCGTGCTGGCCGGGTCATACAACGACATGTGCCGCAAAGTAGCTGAAAAGGAAGCCTTGCTGGTCGCGCAACGCGAGGAATACCGCAATCTTTTTCAAAACGTCCCCTGTCTGCTGAGCGTTGTGGACAAAAACTATATGGTGGTCCGCCATAACAAGAAGTACGGGGACCATTTCGGCAGCTTCAAGGGCAGGCATTGTTATGAGATAAACAAGGGTTTAACGGAAAAATGTCCTGTTTGCCCTGTGGAATTGACATTTTTGCATGGCACTCCTCATGTCAGTGAAGAAGTCGGTTTGTCCAGAGACGGAAAAACCATCTACTGGATTGTGTATACGGCTCCAATAAAAGATGCTGAAGGCAACATCGTTGCGGCAATGGAGATGATGCTCGACATTACGGCGCGCAAGGAGCTTGAATTCAAACTCGCTGCATCAGAACTGCGTTATCATTCGATTTTCGAGTCCATTCCCAGCGGACTGTTCGTTCTGGACTACGAATCCCTGACCATCATGAACTGCAATGATGCCGTACAAAAAAAATATGGTTACAAGCCCGAAGAACTGCTTGGAAAATCGTTCCTGGTCCTCTTTCGTGAGGAAGAGCACGATTTATGGGAGCAAAAGATCCGTCTCGCCCAGGAAATCAACCAAAGCTCCCAGATTATCAAGAACGGTTCGATCATTTACGTGGCCATGCACATCTCCCATTCGGAATTCGAAGACCAGAAGGTCCTCATCGTCTCCTGCACCGACGTGACCAAGAAACTTGAATCCGAACAGCAATTCATCCATTCCAGCAAAATGACGACGCTTGGGGAAATGGCCACGGGCGTGGCCCATGAACTGAATCAACCTCTGGCGATCCTCAAGTCCATCAGCGGCTACCTGACACGGAAGATCAACAAAGGAGAGATCCTGGATTTTCCCATGCTGGAAGAAGTGGCCCAGAGCATCAGTACGCACGTGGACAGGGCGGGCAAGATCATTACGCACATGCGTGATTTTGGTCGCAAGTCCGAACCGAAAACCATGCCCGTGCAAATCAACGACGTGCTGCGGCGGGGGCTGGAGTTCTTCAGCCAGCAGCTTAAGGTCCGCAACATCAAGGTCGAATTGAATCTGGAGGAAGATCTTCCGATCATCATGGCCGATCCCAACCGCCTCGAGCAGGTGTTTATCAACATGCTGATCAACGCCAGGGATGCGATTGAAGAACGCTGGGTGCAGGGGCATCCTCCACTCGGTGAGAAAAAGATAACCCTGCTTACCTGTTCAAATGGTGAAAACGTGAAGATCAATATCTGCGACACCGGCACGGGCATTCCGCCGGAACTGAGTGAAAAGGTTTTCGAGCCGTTCTTCACCACCAAGGACGTTGGCAAGGGAACAGGACTGGGCCTCTCCATCTCCTACGGGATCATTCAGGATTATCATGGGACGATCACAGCGACCTCCACCCAGGGTGAAGGCGCATGTTTTACCATTACCTTTCCCATCGCCGGAAAGTTTGAGCGAAACAACTCTTTGTAGCACGGATGCTCATGGGAAGGTTTCGTAGAATTGCGGCAATTGATGTCAGGCAACAACCGAAACGGAAGACGTACAGGAGAAGTGGACCTCGTCCATGACGACAGCATTAACTCATGGAATCAATCTCTAACAACGGAGGAGTGCATGCGAAACAGAGTTCTATTTGTCTGTTGCCTTGCAATGATCGTCTTGCTTGCCGGTACGCTTGTTGCACAAGAAGATCGTTTTCTTATCCAAAGCAAGGCGTTTGAACCACGTCAGCGTCCCGGAGTCGAGTTCAACCATCTGTTGCACTATGAGTTCCTTGAATGCACGGATTGTCATCATGATTATGTTGATGGCGAGAACGTCTGGGACATGTACTCCGGGAAGAATTACTGTTCTGATTGCCACACGGTAAATGGAGACGAACACGCCATGGGGCTGATGGATGCATTTCATGAGCAATGCATCGGCTGTCATCAGGAGTACCAGAGACGTGGCCTATCGACGGGTTACATCATGTGTGGAGAATGCCACGCCAGACGTTAAGGTGCCGGTTTTCCCCAACGTATGGTTCATGAGACAGATTTTTCATTCTTCTTGAATTCCGTTTTCAACCGAGAACAAAGAGGAGCTTGGATATGCACGAAAACGCAGCGTCCTGGGACTGGCTGGCCGGTGAACAGGTTGTGCTGAAATCGGCAGCATGCAATGCCCAGCACCAATGGCAGGAGGAACCGTATGTCTCGCCGGATGGCGAGAAATTTTGCACCATCGTCCGCTTGGAAGACGACTCATTCACCATGTGCGTCAATGGTCAACCATGGGAAGCTACTTTTGAAAAGATGTGGAAGCCCGGTTTTTCTCCAGATGGCCGGCTTGTGGCGATCATCCAGCAAGATGGTGAATGGACTCTGGCCGTGGACGGAGAGACATGGCCGGAATTCTACGCTTACATCTGGCATCCGATCTTTTCCGCGGATGGCTCGGTCATCGCCGCTGCTGTTCAGATGGATGGCAAATATGGCATGTGTGTTGATGGAGAACCATGGCCGAACCTGTTCGACAATGCCAATGAGTTCGCCATCAGCAACAACGGGCAAAGCACCACTGCTGTGATCCAGACGGAAGCCATGGCTGCCGCGGATCTGGCAGCTTTCAGACGCGGTGTGTATACCGTGGCCGTCAATGGCCAACCCTGGGAGAAGAGCTTCATGAATATCTGGAGCCCGGTTTTTGATCCGCAAGGAAAGCGGGTCGCTGCTCAAACGCGGCTCAACCTTTATGAATACACAATCATTGTGGACGGAGAAACCTGGCCCGAAGCGTTTGGCTGCGTATGGGAACCCTGTTTCAATCCGGTTACCGGGACAATTGCCGCTCCAGTACGCATTGCCGGTTCCTGGGGCATGGCCCAGGATGGCAAAGTCATCTGGGAGCCTGTTTTTACCCAGTGCTGGCACCAACAGTTTAGTGCCGACGGAAAGACACTGGGCGCCATTGTCGCCCCTTCCTTCGGCAACTTCACGGTAGCCCTGAACGGCAAGCCTTGGTCATCGGTCTATCCCGTGGTCACGGAACTGGCAGTTTCCGCGGACGGCAAACGAGCCGCCGCCCTGGCCAGTGAGCATAACGTGAACTGGCGTGTCGTGGTGGACGGGACCCCCTGGGATGGCGCCTACGACATGGCCTGGAAGCCGGTTTTCAGTGCCGACGCCGGCCATGTCGCGGCCAAAGTGGAGCACAAGGGAAGACATAAAGTGCTTCTCGACGGCAAGTCGTTCAAACGCGACTTCGACCGCGTCTGGGACCCGATCTTCAGCCCTGACGGCTCCAAGCTGCTCATCCGGGCCCTGGACAAAGGCGCATACCTGCGCATCGTCGCCGATGTCACGGACTTCTAGCCAAGGGGGGGATACCATGTACGACATCTACAATTTCGTGACTGGACCACTGGTCTGGATCGCATTCATCATCTTCGTCGTCGGCTCAATTTACCGCCTCGCCAGCATGTATGCCCTGGCCAAGAAAAAGGATGCCGTGTCCCTGGCCTACATGGACTGGAAATTCTCTTTCCGTTCCATCATCAACTGGTTGATCCCCTTTAACAGTCTCGGCTGGAAAGCCAACCCAGCGTTGACCGTGGTCACATTCATATTCCACGTCCTGCTACTGCTGACGCCGATTCTGCTTTCCGCACATGTCATTCTCTTTTCAGATTCCTGGGGTTTCAGCTGGTGGACCATATCCGACAACACGGCCAACTACATGACCATGGCGATCATTGCCGCCTGCATATTCTTTGCGGTCCGTCGTTTCTATCTTAGAGACGTCCGTTTTCTGACAACGTCCCAAGATTGGCTGATTTTGGCCCTGGTGGCGCTGCCCTTTGTTACCGGGCTGTTGGCTTACTACCAGCTCTTCAATTATCAAATCATGCTCATCGCCCACGTTGTGGTGGGGTGCCTCGTGATTGCGGCGATTCCCTTCACCCGCCTCAGCCACATGCTCTTTGCGGTATTCACCCGAAGCTACATTGGTTCCGAATTTGGAAAAATCCGTCGCGCCAAGGACTGGTAGGACAAAAAGGAGGAATTTCCATGGGAATTCAGGAAAGACTTATCGAGGACGTGGGGCTTCGGGAAGGCGTCTCACGTTTGACCGAAGAAAAGATTCAAAAGACGGTGCAGGCGGTTTTGAAAGGGGAAAACGGGGCTCGCTTGAAACTGTATGATGAAATATGCCTGCGATGTGGAATGTGCACGGAAGCCTGTCATTTCTATCTTTCACACGACAAAGACCCGACCTATGCCCCCGCGGCCAAGGTCAAGCAAACCATCGGCACGTTGCTGGCCAGCAACGGGCGCGTCACGCCCAGCCAAATCTACAACATGGCCCAGATCGCCTACACCGAATGCAACCTTTGCCGCAGGTGCATCCATTTCTGCCCTGTCGGCATCGATACGGCATACATGATGATCACCATGCGCCGCATCTGCCACAGGCTGGGAGTCACTCCTCAATACATCCAGGACACGGCGCACAGCCATTCCGCCACGTTCAACCAGATGTGGGTCAAGGACGACGAGTGGACGGACACGTTGCAGTGGCAGGAAGAGGAAGCACGGGATGAATTCCCGGACTTGAGAATTCCCCTAGATAAGGAAGGAGCCGACGTCTACTACTCCGTCATCGCGCCGGAGCCCAAGTTCCGGACCCAGCTCATCTACCAGGCCGCGGCCATCCTGCACACGGCCAAGGTGGACTGGACCATGCCAGCCGAACCCGGCTGGGACAACTCGGACATGTGCATGTTCACCGGCGACTTTGAAATGATGGGGCGCCTGAAACGCAAGCATTTCGAATCAGCCCAGAAGCTCAAGGTCAAGAGAATCGTCATGGGCGAATGCGGTCACGCTTTTCGATCAGTGTATGATGTCGGCAACAGATGGGTCGGCTGGAAGCAGTTTCCCGTTCCTGTGGTGCATGCCATCGAGTTCTTCTGGGAATTGCTGACCGAGGGAAAAATCAAGCTGACCTCCAAGTATCCTGGGCCGGTCACGGTCCAGGATCCGTGCAACATGGTCCGCGGACGCGGCCTTGGGGACAAGCTTCGCGAGGTGGTCCACATTCTTGTAGATGGAGAGATTATCGAGACGGCCTCCAACCGGGAACACAACCTCTGTTGCGCCGCGGGAGGCGGCGTGATCAACTGCGGACCTCCCTTCAAGAACGCCCGGGTCCAGGCCTGCAAGGCCAAGGCGGAGCAACTCCGGGCCACGGGCGTCAAGACCATTATTGCTCCGTGCCATAACTGTCACGGGGGGCTGGACGATACCGTTCACAAATATGAGTTGGGCATGGAAATCAAGTTCCTGGGCGACATTATTTACCAACTCATGGAGAAACCATCGTAGATACGTTCAACCCCGCGGTCCGGATTTTCTCAATCCAATGGCCGGATAAAGATTTACCGTAAAAAAGCCCGACAAGCAGTGCTTGTCGGGCTTTTCCATGAATGTCCGGCAACAATTCAGATAGAATTCGTCACACAGCACCCAGATCGACGGCTTCAGCCAAATACGCGCTAAACAATTCAACTTTCGCATCCAGCTCATACGCCTTGCATGTTTCCTGGATTCCATCCTCGCAATTGTGGCAGGCCACCACGATCATTTTCGCCCCCGTAGCCCGGATGCTCTCGGCCTTGGCCTTGAGAGCGGCAATCTTGGCCTGCTTGTATTCCGGCATCAACCCCTGTCCGCCGCCGTTACCGCAGCAATAGGTCGCGTTTCCGTGGGGGTGCATTTCCCGGAAATCCGCCGCCACCCGGGACATCAGCTCACGGGATTGCTTGTACATCCCGGCATTGCGGATGAAGTTGCATGAATCCTGGAAGGTTGCCGGTTCCTGATGAAACCCGGGAATAAGTTTCAGTGCGCCGGAACGCAGGCAATCCGCCCAGACCTTGATCGGCGGCGTGGCTTCGAAGGAAAACTGCTTGCCCAGCCAGAGTGGCGCCTCGAACCCGAGGGCCTTCATGGAGTGGCCTCACTCCGCGGTGATCACCGCCTTGACCTTGAGTTTTTCAGCCACCTCCACCACGTTGTTCGCCAACCGGGAGGCGGCAGCCACATCTCCCGCAAATAATCCAAGATTCGTGGAATCCCAGGACTGGGGCGAGATGGTGAAATCCACGCCGGCAGCATTGTACAGCTTTAAATAGTTGTAAAGGTTTTGGGGGTAGAACTTGATGTCCCGGGGATGAAAGGTCAGCAGATACCGCGCACCCACCTTGTTCAGGGGAGCCACGGCCGCGGGCATTTCCTCCTGCAACTCTTCCAGCTGCCATTCCACGGTTTCCAGGAAGTCATCCTCGGTCACCGCGAGATTGTTCCCGAACTCCAGGGCATTCTGCATGCCTTTGGCCAGACCGGGAGGAATCATCCCCATGCTGACGGCAACGCCGCGGGCCGCGTGGACCAGGGAAGCTATGCCGATGCCGTGGGGACAGTACATCGTGCAGCGCTGGCACATGGTGCACGTACCGTAACAGACGTCGCGCAACACCTCGAGCATCTCGCCGTCCACCCGGCCGCGTTTGCGGTAGAGATCGAGCAAGGGCTTGATCCGATAGGCAGGAACATGCTCCGGTTTGGGGTTGGAGGCGTAATAGTGGCACCCCTCGGCACACATGCCACACCGAGAGCAAATGGCCAGCCACATTTCCAAACGCGCACCGGCTTTCTCCGCCAGAACCGCGGCCAGAGCCTTTGTATCAACGGTCATTAACTGCTCCATCCATAGTTTGCGGTTACCACGGCCCCACCTCCCGCTTCCCGAAGTCGCTTCCCGTGGCGGCCCTGGATACAAAGAAAAGCACCATGTGGGAAAGTTTGGTGAAGGGAATGAGAATCAGCAGAAAATTTGCACTCAGGATGTGCAGGGTCAACATCACGGGATAATCGCCCCATTGTCGATGTGCGGCCAAACCCGTGATCAACGGCAAGGCCACCAGCATCAGGACCAGAATATCCTTCTTCTCCGTCAATCCTCTGAGCGATGGGTGCAAGAGACGCTTCAAGAGAAAAAACAGGAGACTGAGCAAGGCGAGTATTGCCAGAACGTCGGCCCATGGATCAGGAATGGTGGGCCATGAGACACCCCAGCTCATCTCCAGCATGATCACGTGAGCCGAAAGAAAAAAGATCACGGTGAACAGACAGACGTGCAGGGCAAAACCCGCGGCGGTGGACCAGGGGCTGGATTTCGCGGTCCGGTTCAGCGGAAGAAGAAAATGCAGGATCGATGCGAATGCCCAGTTGGCGCGAAAGTCCGCCGGAAGCCCCTTCCTGGCCAGCGTCGCCTTGCGGCGATAATTCACAAGCCTGTAGGTGAGACCGAAAGTTAAAACGACAACAGCCAGCCAGACCATGGGGCCGGCTGCGAAATTGTAAACGTCATAAATCATTTCTTGGCTCCGCCGAGGTTAGCGAATGATTGTCTATGTGGCTGCTTGTAACTGCTCAGCTGCGTTCCGACTCATCGCATCATGTAAATGTGATGATATTCAGCCCAATGTATGCACGTGGTAAATCGGAACCGAAATCTGTTAACTCTCTATCAAGCTGCAAGAAAAATCCCGGTTGCCCGCTCAAATCAATAATCAAATCCCCTCAAAGTGTCCATTTTGCCTGTTTTGCACCTCATCAGCAAACTTGACTGAAACGAAGCCGGTGCATAGAACGTTCACTACGACTGCCCGCTCAACTATCGCGTGATGTTCCGAACCATTCATGACAATAAAATCATGTACCCATCAATCTCAATCCGACGGACATCATCATGAAACTTTCTGCCCGCTCCCGCTATGCCGCCCGAATTCTGCTCGATTTGGCGGAGCAAAAAGGTAATACGCCTGTCTGCGCCTCCTCCATCTCTGAGAACACGGAGATTTCTGTTCCCTTCATCGAACAGATACTGCGGCCGCTCAAAAAAGCAGGCTATATTCAAAGCGTAAGAGGCGCCTATGGCGGACATGTCCTGCTCAGGGATCCAGCGACAATCACACTTGGCGATATAGTTCGCACCATGGGAGTAGAAATCAATGTCGCCCAGTGCTGCTCCGACCCGACCATTTGCACCAGAAGCGATGATTGCCGCACCCAAATCGTCTGGGAACATCTGTCCAATGTAATCGAGCGGGAGCTGGACTCCCTGACCCTCGCCGACTTGATGGAAGGTTCAGGATCACTTCGAAAATTAATTTCTCTCCGCCAACAAAAATCTTGCTGATGGATATAAACTACAAATTCAGATCCGACAGCCACCTCTCAAAAAACAGCAAAATCTCGATCAAATAGCTGTTCGACACGGACAGACACACTCGCCCTCTCCAATCATTTAATTCCCGCACTCACGGGAATCACCTTTCATGACTCATCTGCTTGACAGTTTTTCACGATCTGGACTAATGCTGCAACTGTTTTTGACCAAACTAATTACGATTAAATTAATCTAGATTAACTTGGTTTCAGTTCAACAGTTTCAACAAATTTTGATCGTGTACAACTTTTGACCCATTTGAGTTATCGCCCGGATAAGTTGAATTATTCCGTTTGCGTGTAAAATATTTGCTGGCTTCATCAACAAAGTTCTTTCCTGAAACACGACCGAAACAATCTATATTAATATAGTCCACATTAGACAAGACGAATTTAGTAAGCGGACCAACTGATCAACAGGAGAAATACACGTGCAGTTATCCAGCCGTGCGAGACATGGCGCCCGCCTGCTTATCAATCTCGCTCAATCCAATCAAGACGTGCCGAAAAGGGCCGCCTCCATTGCCAATGACCTTGGCATTTCCCTGAAATATCTCGAAAAGATCCTAAAACCTTTAAGAAAAGCCGGAATGATCAAAGGCTTGCGCGGTCCCGGGGGAGGCTACTTTCTCCATCAAAATCCCAATGAAATAACCCTGGGTGGAATTGTTCAAGCGTTGGACGACAACCTCCGGCTCTCATGTTGCGTCGAACCGGGGAATTGCGATCCCATGGATTACTGCGGCGCGCCGTCGCTATGGGATGATTTGAGTACGTCTCTGCAAAACAAGCTTAATTCCATCACGCTAGTCGGCCTGATCCAGCAGGACGAATCTTCCCGCAACAATATGTCGCCTTCGCATTTCACTCTCGCGCACAGATCTGTCCAGGCCGCCTGTGAGACGGCTAGAGTTGCCTGAAAAAACTGCGTTACCGGTGAATCCGACTTCAAGATGCACTTCTAAACGGTGTTTTACCCACACAATCATATTCAGAAAAAGGAGTTTCAGACCATGAAAAAATTGCTCATTCTTGGTTCCGGTTCAGGCGGGACCATGGTTGCCACGAAGATACGCGAAAAGCTCCCGGAGAAGGAATGGGAAATCACGGTCATTGATCGCGACTGGCAGCACCATTATCAAGCCGGTTGGCTCTTCGTCCCGTTCGGAGTCTACACCCTGGATGATTGCATCAAGCCCAAGGCGGACTTCGTTCCCAAGGGCGTCAAACTGGTCATGGACTCCATTGAATCCATCGATCCGGCGAAAAAGACCGTCAAATGCAAAAACGGCTCCTACTCCTACGACTGGGTGGTGGTTGCCACCGGTTGCCGTATTGCGCCGGAAGAGGTCGAAGGAATGATGGACGACTGGGGCGGTAATATCCACAACTACTACACCCCGGACGGCGCAGTGGCTCTGTTCAAGAAGTGGAAGAACATGAAGGAAGGGCGCATCGTGCATCACATTTCCGAGATGCCCATCAAATGTCCCGTAGCGCCGCTGGAGTTTGTCTATCTGGCCGACTGGTTCTTCACCATCAACGGTGTGCGCAAAAACATAGAGATTGAACTGGTCACTCCGCTGACCGGCGCCTTCACCAAACCCGTTGCCGCCAAAATCCTCGGCAAGGTCTGCGATGACAAGAATATCAAGGTCACCCCGAACTTTGTCGTGGACAATGTCAACGTGGGCAAGAAAAGCATTGAATCCGTCTCCGGTGAAGAGGTGCCCTACGATCTGCTGGTAGCCATTCCCCCGAACTTTGGTCAGCAGGTGATCATCGACTCCGGCCTTGGCGACGCCATGGGCTATGTAGATACGGACAAGCATACCCTGAAAGCCAAGAACTTCGACAACATGTACGTTATCGGCGACGCCACCAACGTCCCCACCTCCAAGGCCGGCAGCGTCGCCCACTACGAATCCGACATCGTGGTGGACAACCTGATCCGCGAAATCGAGGGAGAAGAGCCCCGTCCCGACTTTGACGGACACTCCACGTGCTTCATTGTTTCCGGTTACGAACAGGCCTACCTGATTGACTTCAACTACGAGGTGGAACCGCTTCCCGGCAAGTACCCCTTCCCCGGAATCGGTCCTTTCTCCCTGCTCGGCGAGTCGCACATGAACTACTGGGGCAAAATGATGTTCAAGTGGATCTACTTCGACCTGATGCTCAAGGGAAGCGAATTGCCCTTGGAGCCGCAGATGTTCATGGCCGGAAAAATGCGCCACTTGGCCAAAGCTTAAGCCAGGAGGTTGATGCAAATGAACAAAGAAGACCTTATTCTTCAACGCCTCGATGAAATCGAGGCCAAGGTGGCCCTGGTGCACCAACGCGCCGTAGCCGCCCAAAACCTCAGGCACGAGCTGCAGCCTGTTCTGAACGACGCATTCAAGGTCATGCTCCACGAGCTGGGTGATATCGAGACCGGTTTTCAGCTCGAAGACCTTTTCGATATGCTCAAGACGACCATGCGCAACGTCAAGAACCTGACCTACATGATCAAGCAGCTCGAAAACGTCATCGACCTGTGGCACACTTCGGAACCATTGCTGAAGACCACCGTACCCAAGGCCATCGCCTACCTCGACGACCTTGAGCAGAAAGGCGTCTTTCGCACCTACCAGTCCATGCTTACCTTGCGAGCCAAGGTGGCCCAGGAATACGGGCCCGAACAAATCGAGGAAATGGGCGATGCCTTTGTATTCTTGATCGGCATGCTCAGCAAACTCTCCGATCCCAAGGTCCGTGAAATGATCGAAAAAGCATCCGATGCCTTTACGGAGATGGACTTGAAGGATGTCCAGCCAACCGGCGTGTTCGGAATGATGAAGGCCATGTCCAGTCCAGAGGCCAAACAAGGTCTGGGCGTGATGGTCGAAATGACAAAGACCCTTGGCAAGCTGAAGTAATGAATCCGCAAACGCGGGAGCTGTTTGCCGGCTCCCGCGTTTGCAATTGCCGGTACACACTCCCCCGAAGCCAACCTGGATCTAAGAAATAGGAGCTCTCCATGGCAAAAAAAATCCTGATTGTCGACGATGACCCGGAAATCTTGGATTATCTCAGTGAATTGTTCCAGGACAGCGGCTACAAGACCGTGACCGCCATCAATGGCGTGGAAGGTCTGGAAAAAGTTCGCGCTGAACAACCGGACCTGATCACCCTGGACATGGACATGCCGGAGAAAGGCGGCACTAACTTCTACGCCGGATTGCGCAAGGACCAAGCCAACCGCGACATCCCGGTGATCGTGGTCAGCGGAGTTGGTCCGCGTCCCCCTGTCTTGACCAAAGACGTCCCCACCATCTCGAAGCCCATCGACAACGCAAAGTTGATGCAGCTTGTATCTGATATGATTCCATAGCATTGCATAACCCGCGACCGATTCAATTTTTTGAATCGGTCGCGTTTTTTTGCTTTCCAGTACACGTGAATAATACTCCCCAACTCGCTGCTCCCAACGAAATCCTGAACGTCTTGATAGTTGACGACGAGCAGGACATTCGAGAAATGATGGCGATCCTGCTCAAGGAACTCGGATTTGCCACCCTCCTCGCCGCCGACGGCTTCAAGGCAATGGAAGCCTTCCACCGGCACAAGCCACACATCGTCCTCACCGACATCAAAATGCCGGGAAAGGACGGGATTGCCGTCCTCAAAGAGGTCAAAGCTGCATGTCCGGAAACCGAAGTGATCATGATCTCCGGCCATGGCGATATGCATTTGGCCGTGCAGAGCCTCAAGCATGATGCGGCGGACTTCATAACCAAGCCCATCGATGAGGAGCTTCTGGAAATCGCCCTGGCCAAGGTGTCCGAACGGATTCGTCTGCGCCGCCAGGTGCGTGAGCATACGGAAAATCTGGAAAACCTGGTTCGCGAAAAATCCGCTGCTCTCGTGGAGATGGAGCGAAGGCTCGCAGCTACGCAGATCATGGAGGGCATGGGCCGGGCAATGACCATACTTGCCAGCGACCCCGCTGCGGGGGAGTATTTTCCAGAAATGCCCTTCTACGTCGCCATCCATGACGCCGTATGCAACGTGGTCACCGTCAATCAGGCATATCAGCAAAGATTCGGCGACCGCGTCGGTCTGTCCAGTTGCAAGATCTATGAACGATGTGGCGAGCCGGGATGGAAAAGTCCGGTCCGCGAAGCCGCTGACCAGCAGGCGAGCATTCATCGTCACGAGAACATGATTGCTAAGGACCAGACCTGGCTGCCCGTGATCACTCACGTTTCCCCGGTTACCGGGGTAGGGGGAAAGCTGGAGCTGCTCCTTGAAATTGCCGTGGACATCTCGGAAATGCGCCGCCTCCAGGATGAGTTGTCCCGCACCCAGCGCAAGTTCGAGCGCTTCTTCAATACGGTGCCCTGTGCCATCACCGTGCAGGACAAAAATCTTCAAGTGGTGGAATCCAACGCGAGCTTCCGCAAGGATTTCGGCGAACCTCAATGCCGTCCTTGCCACCAGCTCTACAAGCGCAGTGATGAACCCTGCACCGATTGCCCTGTTCTGGCCACCTTCGAGGACCAATCCCCGCACCAGTACGAGACCGTGGTCACAACCAGAGGAGGCGAAAACCGCAATATCCTGGTCTGGACTGCTCCCCTAGCGGATGCAGACGGAGAAGTGAATCAAGTTCTGGAAGTGGCTACGGACATCACCCAGATCCGGCAGTTGCAGGACCACCTCTCTTCGCTTGGAATCATGCTCGGGTCCATGTCCCACGGCGTTAAGGGCCTGCTTATGGCCATAGACGGCGGGGCCTACCGCGTTGACAAGGGGTTGGAGAAAGGGGACCTGCAGCGGGTCGCCGCCGGGTGGAAGACCGTGCGTCACAGGCTGGATCATATGCGCAGAACCGTGATGGACATTTTGTATTATTCCAAATCAAGGGAACCGGACCTCAGCCCCCACGCTTTGCGCGGCTTGGCGGAACATCTGGCTGAAACCGTAGCCGCCAAGGCAAGCAAGGCGGGCATAGCTTTTCAAACGGATTTTTCCCAGGCGGAAGGCACCATCCTGATCGATGAAGTCGCCTTTTCTTCAGCCATGGTCAATATTCTGGAGAATGCCGTGGATGCCTGTCTTTTCAACCGCAACGCCGAAGAACACAAAATCGAATTCGTCGTCTTGAGCGAGGACGATCAGGCCGTCTTCAGGGTCCGGGACAATGGCATCGGCATGGACCAGGAAACCAGGGACAACATGTTCACCTTGTTCTTTTCATCCAAAGGCGCCCTCGGCACGGGAATCGGCATGTTCGTCACCCATGAGATCGTCACCGCTCATGGCGGCAACATCACCGTTGACTCCGCACCCGGCAAAGGCACAACGTTCCGAGTCGCCGTTCCTCTTGCCGAGTCGACAGAAACGGCACGACATCATGACCAACACCTCATTGTTGAATGAAATTCTCCAATCCCTTCTCCGCTCTCTGACATTCCGGTTGAGCCTGTTGATGGCTTTGGGTCTGTTCGCGCTCATGGCCGTCTTTCTTCTCCTGGTTGGAGGCAATCCTGGTCACCCGGCAGGTCCGGCCATAACGTTCGGCGACCTGCTCATGCTCCTGACGTCAGCTCTGTTCATCCTTATTGCGTTTGCGCTGATCGTTTCCCAAAGGCTGACCAGGCCTCTGAACAACGTCATGGAGCATCTGAAAACCACTTCACACGGAACCCACTGGGTGGATCTGGATTATACGCACGCGGGAGAGTTTGGAGAATTGGCGGCAACCGTGAATAAAATCGCCGACTCGGTTCGCCTGCGCAATCAGGAAACGGATGAATTGCTCTCCATGTACCAGAGTCTATTCGAAGGCGTGCCCTGCCTGATCACGGTCCAGGACCGGGACTTGCGCCTAATCCGTTACAATCGGCTGTTCGGCGAGCAGTTCGGGGCCAAGCCGGTGGAGCATTGCTACAAGATATATAAGGGGCGTGACCAGAAGTGTTTGAACTGCCCGGTGGAGAAGACTTTTTCGGACGGAAAATCCCACACCACCGAGGAAAATGGGTTTTACAAGGATGGAAGTCCGGCCCACTGGATCGTCAGCACGGCTCCCATCCGCGACCGCAGCGGCAAGGTGACGGCTGTGATGGAAATGTGCCTGGACATCACCCAGCGCAAGGAGTTGGAGCAGAAGCTGAAAAAATCGGAAAAAAAATACTCCACCATTTTCGACAACATTCCCGTGGCCGTCTTCGAGCTGGATGCCGAAACCCTGGACGTTCGCAACTGCAACCGCAACATGTCGCAGCTCTATGGCTACTGCAAGGGCGAGGTAATCGGCAAATCCTTCACCATGCTGTTCGCCCCAGACTCCGCAAACGTCCACCTGGAGGCAATGAGGAGTAGGCGGAACATCCCTCAAGCCAAGCATCTGGACAAAGATGGTCAGGAGTTTTTCGTAACCATCGACATCGCGCGTATTTTTTTGGAAAAAAAAGAGATCCTGCTATCCGTGGTCACGGATGTAACGGACCGCATCCGCGCTGAACAGCAGGTCATCCAGTCCAGTAAAATGGCCACGCTTGGCGAAATGGCCGCCGGCGTGGCCCACGAACTGAATCAGCCTTTGGCCGTGCTGAAAATGGTGGCCAATTTTTTCCTGCGCAAACTACGCAAGGCCGAATTGCCAGATCCCGAAGAACTGCGGCAGATGACGTCAAAAATCATCAACAATGTGGAGAGGGCCGGCAAAATCATCGAGCATATGCGCGAATTCGGCCGCAAGCCAAACCTGCAAAGCACGCATGTTCAGGTCAACCAGGTCCTGCGGCGTGCCTGCGATTTCTTTGGCGAACAGCTCAAGATTCGCGATATCCAGGTTAGATGGGATCTGGATGACGATCAGCCCAACGTACTGGCTGATCCGAACAGACTTGAGCAGGTATTCATCAATCTCCTGGTCAATGCCAGGGACGCCATTGAGGACAAATGCGCCAGCAAGGAATGTTCCCAGGCTGATCGAGTCATTACTTTGCGTACGCGATCCAACGCCCGCCATGTGGTCACGGAGGTAGTGGACACGGGACCGGGGATCACCAAAGAAATCGTCGGCCGAATCTTTGAACCTTTTTTCTCCACCAAGGAAGTCGGACGAGGGACAGGTTTAGGCCTGTCCATCTGCTATGATATTGTTACCGATTACGATGGGACAATTCATGTTTTTTCCAAACCTGATCAAGGCGCCCGCTTTGTCGTCACCCTGCCCATAGCCGGATCTCCACGCAACGGCAGTTAAGGCGAAACGCCTTTAAGCCATCGACAAACCCAAATCAAACGGCGGCCTCACGGCCGCCGTTTGATTTGGTTCCTGTCAACTCCACGCCATCATACTTTTCGTACAGTGACGAAATGCTCCTGCATGGCGATGCCGCCGCCGGCGGGATCCCATTTTTCCAATCCGCCTACCATCAGGCGGTGATCAGCAACGCCTTTTCCACGAGCCCTGGTTTCAGCTGGGACGCCATCGTCGAATCCGTGGATCATGAAAACGGCCTCCGGGTGGATGAAGTCGGTTACAAAAGCCTTGATTTTGCCCGAATAACCATTGTTTCCAGCCACCTGGACCAGATCCCCGTCGGCAATGCCCAACTCGCCAGCCCGCTGGCTGTTGATCCAGAGCACATTGACCGGCATTTGCTCATGGAGAATCGGATTGTTCATGGTGTGCCCCTGGGTGTGCACTCCGCACCGACCGAAGGTAATCCGGAACTGATCACCCTGAGGGGTTTCCTTGTCCTCAAAAGGCTTAAGCGACGGCACCCCGCCCTTTTCCAGCTTCTCGGAAATGATCTCGATGGTTCCCGAAGGCGTCTTGAACTTCAATTTATCCCGGTCATGGTAGATCGGTTTGTCCGCCAACGAGACAAATCCTTTGGCATCGAAATCCTGGACGCTGACCCCAGTGTCCTGAAGTTGATAGGACCAGATGTCTTCAATGGAGTCGAAAGCCAGCTTTTCCATGCCCATGGCGCGCGCCAACCCTGCCAGAATTTCCCAATCCGCTTTACTATCGTAACGTGGCGCCACGGCACGTTGGCGAACAAAAAACTGTGGTTTCAATCCTCCCTTTGATGCGATGATGCTCTCGCGTTCAAGATACGGGGACATGGGCAGGACCACATCCGCATTCCAGGCCGTGGCCGACCAGGAGAAGGTGATTGCCACCAGCAAGTCCAGATTAGCGAAAATCCGCTTCTGTGCATCCGGGTCAGGCATGGCCTGCATCGGGTCGTGTCGACAGGCAAAATACGCCTTCACCGGGTAAGGGTCTCCACTTTCAATGGCCTTGAATGCCAGATGGAGCAAACCAGGCCCCGCATCGAAATGGGTATGTTTCCAGCCGACGCCGTCGGCGCGCTTGCCTTCCGGTTTCGGAAAAAGGTCCGCCAGCGCCTTCAATCCCTTGCGCCCGCAATCCGCCGGTTTGGCTCCGATGGCCAAGCCTCCCTTGCTGCCGATGCTGCCCAGAAGTGCATTGATGATGTAGGCAGTTCTGGCGACATAGAATGAGTCCTGATACCTGGCGGCCATCCACCCCGGATGCCAAATCACGGCAGATTTCGCCTTGGCCAGTTCAGCCACGAAAGCCCGCAACTCCTTAACCTTGACGCCGGTGACGGTCTCGGCCCACTCGGGAGTGTATTCTCCAATGAAGCTCTTCAGTGCATCAAAGTTGGAAATATATTTCTTCACGTATTTCGAATCATAGAGATTTTTCTCGACCAGTTCGTTAATGACCGCCAGATTGAAGGCATAGTCCGTGCCCGGTCGAATCTGAAAAAATCTGTGCGCTTTCCCAGCAGTGATCGTTGCCCGGATGTCGATGACCGTCAGTTTGCAGCCATCGGCCATTCCATCCAGCAGGTTGTTCACCTCCGCTACGTTGATGGCTTCGAAGATGTTTCGGGTCTGCAGGATTACGTGCTTGGCGTTCTTGAAGTCGTAAACGAAATCCGTCCGACCGTAGCCGGTCACGCTCTGTGCCGCGTGGTGCACGTTTCGAGCGCAGGATACGTCGTGATTGCTGTAATTTACGGAACCGATGCCCTTCATGAAAGCCTTGTACATATCCACAAAAGGACCGGATCGATCCGACCAAAGTACGGCGTTAGGACCATAAGTCTCAACCACCCCTTTGAGCTTCTCCGCCACATGAGCATACGCCTCCTCCCATGTCGCCTTCCGCCAGCGCCCCTCGCCGCGCTCGCCTTCCCGAATCAGCGGATGACGAATCCGATCAGAATCCTTGACTAGGCCCGGACCGGCACCGCCTCGAGCGCAGAGCGCCCCCTTGAGCGGCGAGTGAGGGTTGCCCTGGATGAACATGACCTCATCTCCGTCCACGTCCACCTGAATGGGGCACCGGACTGTACACATACCGCAGACACTGAAACAACTTGTTGTGGCCATAATCTTCCTCCATTGTGCAATTCCGTACTGCCTGCTGGACAATAGCGGATGGTTCAGATCAACCAGTAAAGCAAAAAAAAAAAATAAAATCCAAAATAAAATCTTCATTGTAATCCCGACCATTGCAGTCGGAATTGCAATATCTTCATCACACTACAGAAAGACGGAAATCAAGGCAACAGCATTTCGAGATTGAGAAAAAAAAAACAATCATTTTTTGCTTGACAATGATTTTTCTTTGATGTTTATGTTTGTCTAAACACTCCTGAGTCCATAAAATTCACTTTGATCAAAGTTGTTTATGGATCAGTGTGTCCTTTTTTTTTGCATGATACGTTATATTTTGGCGAGGAATAGACATAATAATAATTCACCCAAGGAAGATACGCTTATGAGTCTTTCATGGCTGCATGTTTCCATTCTGCTTTTCTTTATATCTGGAGCTCTTTTTGCTATTGCTCCTTTTATTGCTTCTATGTTGATTGCAACAAGAGCCAAGTCTCCTGCGCTGTATACTCCTTATGAATGTGGAATGGATCCATATGGATCAGCCTGGACAAAATTTGGCATCAACTACTATTTTTATGCATTGCTATTCCTTGCTTTCGATGTCGATGTGCTCTTTTTGTTTCCCGTAGCCACCGCCTATGCGGATGGCGCCGGATTGGTGCCATTCATCAAGCTGCTCATTTTCATCGTCATCCTTTTGGCATCAGTGATTTTTTTCTGGAAAAAGGGAGTCTTCACATGGCCCAAGAGAATCAGATTTTAAACATTCTTTCTGCGGATACGGAGACGGAAGCGCCCGTCATCAATTTCCCCATATCCCAGAAAGCTCTGGATCTGTGTCGAAGCATGTCCTTGTGGCCCATGACCTTCGGCTTGGCTTGTTGCGCTATTGAAATGATGGCAATTGGCATGGCGAGGTTTGACGTTGCCCGGTTCGGCGCGGAAGTCTTTCGACCATCCCCGCGCCAGTCCGATTTAATGATCGTCGCGGGCACTGTTTCGATAAAAATGGCTCCTTTGCTCGTCCGCTTGTACGAGCAGATGCCCGCGCCACGGTGGGTCATCGCCATGGGCAACTGCGCGATTTCCGGAGGACCGTTCCGTTACGAAGGACAATATGGAATCGTCGAAGGCGTCAATAAACTGGTGCCGGTTGACGTTTATGTCCCCGGTTGTCCGCCGCGTCCCGAAGGCCTGCTGGAGGGTCTCTTCCAGCTGCAGCAAAAGATTACCAAAAAGCGATGGTGGCCGATGCCTGAAACAGAATCCGCGGGAGCCGAACATGTCCGCTGAACATTCTGTTGCATCCGTTTTTCAAGTTTCCTCCAACTCACCGACGCAGTCCGGGTATCGCGCCGATCTGTTCCTTGCCCTTGATTCCCTGGTGGAGGCTTCGCGGATACTGAAACAAAACGATTTTTTTATCGAGAACATTACCTGCCTCGATTTGGTTGAAGGACTTCTGCTCGTATACCACTTCAACCACACCCAAAGCCCGGGCAGAATCTGTCTGCGTGTGATGATCAACCATGAACATCCCGAGGCGCCCACAATCAGCGACATTTACGCCGGCGCCAACTGGCATGAACGGGAATGCTTCGACTTTTTCGGCATTACCTTCACCGGACACACCAATCTGCTGCCCCTGCTCCTGCCGGCGGATTTTTCGGGAGATCCGCCCTTGCGCAAGAAGCCAGGCAAGCGTTGCGACCTGCACCAGTTGTTTCCGGGAAGATCCCACCTTCCTCTCACGGTTCAGGATCCGGAATTCATTCGCTCCGTGACCGCGAAGCCGCAAACCACTCCCTAGGAACGCCTCATGACTCTGGACTTACGTTTGGACAGCACTGGCGATTTCTACGCCCGAAAATTCCAGCCTGATCTGCGCGATGATCGGCTTATCTTGAACATGGGCCCGCAACACCCTTCCACGCATGGCGTTTTACGCGTCCTGCTGGAGGTTGACGGCGAATACATCGTTCGAGCTGAACCCGTGCTCGGCTATGTCCACCGGATGCAGGAAAAAATGGCGGAGATCCGCACCTATCCTCAGTATCTGCCGAACATGGGGCGGGTCGACTATCTGCATGCCTTGGCCTGGAACTGGGCCTACGTCGGCGCGGTGGAGCGCTTGATGGACATCGAGGTTCCCCAGAGGGCCGAATATATCCGAGTCATCACCTGTGAGTTGAACCGGATCAAATCCCACCTGCTCTGGTGGGGGGCATATCTTCTGGACCTGGGAGCCTTCACGCCGATCATGTACGCCTTTGCCGACCGGGAGAGATTGATGGACATCCTGCAAAGGATCACCGGCTCTCGACTGACCTTCTGTTATTACCGGTTTGGCGGCGTCAGCACGGATGTGGACCAGCGGTTCGTAGAGGAAGTCCGGGCTTTTTGCAGCGATTTCGATGAACGTCTGAAGATCTTCAAGGATCTGGTGACGGACAACATCATTCTGCGCAGCCGCGTGGAAGAGGTGGGAGAAATTTCACCGGAAGTCTGCCGGAGCTTCGGCGCAACAGGTCCGGTCATGCGCGGCTCCGGCATCGAATACGACGTCCGCCGGGCAGAACCCTACTCGATCTATTCGCAGTTCGACTTCCAAATTCCCGTATACGACCAATGCGACGCTCTTGCCCGATATATGGTGCGTATGGATGAGATGAGCCAGAGCGTGTCCATCGTGCTCCAGGCTCTGGACGCACTTCCTACAGGAGACCATATCCACCCGTTGGCTCCTCGTCGTCCGTGCCCCCCTCCTGGCGACGTCTATTTCAGCGTCGAAAGCGCCCGTGGGCAGGTCGGCGTCCATCTGGTCAGCCATGGGGGCGAATCCCCGTACCGACTGAAGCTGCGATCACCGAGCTTCTCAAATCTCAGTCTGCTCTCGGAAGTCGCTGAAGGCTCCTTGATCTCCGATGCGGTGTCCACTCTGGGCAGCCTGGATCTCGTCATCCCGGAGATAGACAGATGATGGAACTTTTTCCCGCGCAACTGATCGTGATTTTTGTCGGTCTGGCCGCAATCATGGCCTTTGTCGGCCTCAACGGCCTGGTGCTGGTCTACCTGGAACGAAAGGTGGCCGGTTTTATCCAGCGCCGCCCCGGTCCGTACGAGGTCGGCCCTTACGGCCTGCTTCAACCTCTGGCAGACGGCCTGAAGCTGGTTGGCAAGCAGATGTTCACGCCGGCGTGCGCGGACAAATGGCTATACTGGCTGGCCCCGATTCTTTCACTGGCTCCGGTACCCGTGGCATTCCTGGCCGTCCCCTTCGGCCCAAATCTACATATTCTTGACATCAATATCGGCCTTGTTCTGATCCTGGCTTTTGTCGGCTTGAATGTCCTGGCCATCTGTCTGGCCGGATGGAGTTCCCAGAACAAGTACGCTCTGCTCGGGGCCGCCCGGAATATTTCCCAATCCGTAGCCTACGAGATTCCGTTGCTGCTCTCGGTTTTGCCCATTGTCTTCATCACGGGCTCTCTGAATCTCTATGAAATCTCCGCAGGTCAGGGCGCCTGGCCCTGGCAATGGCACATCCTGACGCAGCCCGTGGCCTTCGTAATCTTCTTTCTCTGCGCGCTGGCCGAAACCAACCGCGCGCCCTTCGACCTGCCCGAGGCTGAAAGCGAACTCACCGCCGGCTTTCACACTGAATATTCAGGCATGGGGTTCGGCGTCTTCTTTCTGGCCGAATACGCCTACATGATCATCGCCTGTTCCGTGGCCACTGTTCTGTTCCTTGGCGGCTGGAACGGTCCTGTGATCGCCGGATGGTGGTGGTTCCTGGCCAAGGTCTACTTCCTGCTGATCGTAATGATGTTTTTCCGCTGGACCTACCCCCGAGTTCGTTTTGACCAACTCCTGAACCTCTGCTGGAAATGGCTGATACCCCTTGCAACGATCAACCTGCTGATCACGGCACTGGTGATTGCTTTATGATAAAGACTTTGCGCGAAGCCATGACCGGCGCATGGAGCATGCTGGTCGGGCTGAAAGTGACCACGTCCAATTTCTTCCAGCCAACGATAACTGTTCATTATCCACGTGAGACGGTGGATACGCTGGAAGGCTTTCGTGGGCATATCGAACTGGTCTGTACCGAGGATGATCCGCTTCGGTCCAAATGCATCACATGCGGGGCCTGCGCTCAACTCTGCCCTTCCAACTGCATCACGGTGCGTGGTCAGCGGACGGTATTGGAATCAGCGATTCTTCCGCCTCATCCGGACATTTTAGCTCTGCCGCTGGAATTTCGTAAAAAAGTCAGTCACCCAGCGGAAATGCACCGAGAACCGGAATCCTTTCACCTGGACTACAATTACTGCAGCCTCTGCGGCCTTTGCGTGCAGAACTGTCCTGCCGGGGCGATCCGCTTTTCCAGTGATGTCTACCTGGCCAGCGAGCAGCTGGAAGATTTTCAATATGACCTTCTCGTCCGGATGCGTGCCCAGGCCGGCCCCCGCACCCAGGGCGAACCCAAGGAGTCGTGATGCCAAGCCAAAATCTCGCCTATGCGGTCATGTTCGGGCACATCGTCTTCATCGTCGTGGGAGCCCTGATGACCGTGCTTTCCCAGAATCTTGTCCGGGCTCTGCTGGGGTTGATCATGACGTTGTTCGGCGTGGCAGGTCTGTTTTTTCTAATGTCCGCGCCTTTTGTCGGCCTGATGCAGATTCTGATCTACATCGGCGCGGTGAGCATCCTGATCTTCTTCGCCATCATGCTCACCCAGTCCTGGTCCACGGGAGATGAATTCCGCGGCGGCTCGCGAAAGCGGCTTGTTCCGGCAACCCTGACCGCCCTGGCTCCAGCCCTGTTTCTGGGGCTGATGATCATCTACAAGGCCCCGGCGTCCATGCTTGTAGCCGAAGAGACCGAGGTCAAGGCACTGGGTCGATTCCTTCTGGAGCCCTACATCCTGCCGTTTGAGTTGATCTCCCTGCTGTTGACGGTGGCCATGGCCGGAGCCGTGATTCTCGGATTTGAGCGGAGGAAACAGCGATGATTCCTGAAATCAGCCCGATGACCATCTATCACCTGGTGGCCCTGTTTCTGCTCTGTACCGGATTGTTCGGCGTCATCTACCGCCGGACCCTGGTGGGCATGATTCTCGGGATCGAATTGATGCTCAACGGAGCGGGGTTGAGCATCATGGCCTCTGCCCAGCTCACTCCGACGCCCAATGAGATAGGGCAGGTCGGAACCTTGTTGGTGATGGGCATAGCGGCCGCGGAGGCCACCTTGCTCCTGGCGATCGTACTCGTCGTCACTCGACGCTTCAAGGGCGTGGAGGCCGCACGGTTGGCCACCATGCGTGGATAGAACAATAATACGCCCATACCCCAAGGATTCGCGAAATGATGCCGTTCATTCTCCTGCAAACGATTCTTGTACCAGCCCTTGTCGCCCTGGCCATCCTGCTGTTGCGATATCAGATCGGCAGAAAGGCCGGCTGGGTGGCCGTCACGGGATTGATGTACACCACCGTTCTTCTCGTGATGGCCATGATCGAGATCTATCACGCAGGGCCCATCGCGGAAAAATACGTTCTTCTGTCCGTCCCAGAGATCAGCATTCATTTGCTGGGCGACGGGCTCAGCATCGCCATCGCCCTGATCTGCAATCTGTTGTGCCTTGCCTTGTGTACGTATTCCATCAAGTACATCGATCACCGGATAGAACTTCTGTATCCGGAACTCGATGAGCGAGGGCAGGTCAACTATTTCACGTCGTTCTTCTATCTCCTGATGCCTTTTCCGGTTGGGTTCATGGGCGTCAGTTTTGCCGCTGACCTTGTCCTGATGTACTTTTTCCTGGAAGTCTTGACCCTCTTTCTGTTCTTTCTGATGGCCTATTTCGGCTACCAGGACCGGGTCAAGGTAGCCGTGATGTGCTTTATCTGGGGGGTTTTCTCCGCGCTTTTCTTCCTTGGCGGCGTCGTGATCATCTACTCTCAGGTTGGATCGTTCCAGATGGACCAGATCCACCTGCTCTCCGGCCATCCTCTGGCATTCTGGGTCATTTTGCTGGTGCTGATCGGCTTTTTCGCGAAGCTGGCCATCGTTCCACTTCATGTCTGGATGCCTTGGGTGCACGCTGAACATCCGACCTGCATAGCAGGACTGCTGGCGGTCTATGCCAACATTGCCGCCTACATCATCGTCCGGATGCTGGTCCTGCCCCTGTGGGACGATTTCCAGGTCTTCGGACCGCCGATCATGATCTTTGCCGTGATCACCATGGTCTACGGTTCATTGTTGACCTTGGCGCAAACGGACATGAAACGCATCCCGGCCTGCTCCACCATCAGTCAGAGCGCCTATTCCATGCTCGGAATCGGAGCATTGACCGCCGCGAGCATCGAGGGAGGACTGTTCTTCTTTCTCAGCCACATCATGGGCAAGACCGTCTTTTTTTCTGCCTGCGGCCTTGTGGTCTACACAACCCACATCCGCAACATCAAACACCTGGGCGGACTGGCCGCCAAAATGCCGCTGACCGCCCTGCTCTTTCTGTCCGGCGGCATGATGCTGGCAGGGATTCCGCCCTTCAGCAGTTTCGCGGCGGAAGTCGTGATGTTTGCCGGAATTTTTGAACGAGGCGACACCATTGGCTTTGTCATCGGCATCGTGGGACTCGTGGCCATCCTGCTGACCATTTCCTATGCCGTTCATTTCACGCGGGTCATTTTTTTCGGGCCTCTTCCGGAAAAACTCGCCGAGAACAAACACCTCCGCGATCCGTCCTGGGTCATGACCGCACCCCTGATCGTCATCATCCTGGTCTCCGCGGCATTGGGCCTCTACCCGTCACTGATCATGAATCTGTTTGAACCGGTCATCAGCGGATACCTGGCGAACATGTAGCGACGTCTGCAACCAAGTTACACACCACTCACCCTAACATGAATGGACTTGCGATGGACATCCAACTTGCCTGGCTCTGCCTGACGATTCCGCTCCTCGGCGTGCTGATGACGCCGCTTCTGGGCCGCATCAGCACCGCGGTGATGACGTACGGAGCAGTTTTTTTCTCCTTTCTCACCGCGCTCAGCGCCGTGATGATGCTCCCGCTTCTGTTCACCGCGGAAATGCTTCCGCTGGAATCAAAGGTGCTCTGGCTGAACACGCCGATCACCATCACGTTCGGCGTGTTGCTGGACCCGCTGAGCATCATCGTCGCCAACGTGGTCGCGGTGATCAGCTTCTTCATCATGGTTTACTGTATCGGCTACATGAAAGGCGATCCCGGCATCATGCGATTCTGGATGCTCATGAACGCCTTTATCGGCAGCATGCTGCTCCTGGTTCTCGCCGATAACCTGATCATCATCTTCATCGGATGGAAACTGGTGGGCTTGTGCAGCTACGGACTCATCGGCTTTTACTACCGCGATGACCGCAAGTACTGGATCGGCGGCCCTGAACCCTACTCCTTCGACAAGCCTTCGGCATGCGGGGTCAAAGCCTTCATCGTCACCAGCGTCGGCGACATGCTCATGCTCGGAGGCATCCTGATCCTCTATTTTTATGCCCGCACATTCAACATTCTGGAATTATACCAGACCGCCCCGGAGTGGATCCCCGTGATGGCCCAGACTCCATGGATGATCATCCTGGTCAGCATCCTGCTCATAGCCGGGCCAGTGGGCAAATCCGCTCAGTTTCCACTCCATGAATGGCTCCCGGAGGCCATGTCCGGACCTGGTCCGGTATCAGCACTGATTCATGCCGCCACCATGGTCAAGAGCGGCGTCTTTCTGATCGCACGGTTCATACCCATCTTTTACTACGGTTACTGGACGGCCGGGGTGGAAGAAGCCATGTACTTCTTCGTAATCGTTGCCTGGATCGGCGCCATCACCGCCTTCCTGGCCGCCAGCCAGGGCCTTGTCGCCCTGGAACTGAAGAAGGTTCTGGCCTACTCCACGGTCAGCCAGATCGGCTTCATGATGCTGGCCATGGGTGTTTCCGGGTTCAGCCAGGACCTGCTGGTCAGGGGATACATGGCGGGAACCTTTCACCTGGTCAGCCACGCCATGTTCAAGGCCTGTCTGTTTCTGTGCGCGGGCACGGTGATTCATGCCGTGCATTCCATCTATATCCATGAAATGGGTGCCTTGCGCAGATTCCTTCCCTACACATCGCTGTTCATGGGCCTGGCCACCCTCTCCCTGATCGGCGTACCTCCGCTTCCAGGCTTCTGGAGCAAGGAAGCCGTTCTCTACGCCACGCTGGAATCCCAGAACTATACATTGTTGGCCATCGTCCTCGTTACCGTCGTCTTCACCGCTTTCTACTCCACACGTTATTTCGGGATGATCTTCCACGGCAAGGCCTCGGACCATGTCCGCAAGGAAACTGAAAAGCCGCACCACCATGTAGGCGAGGGTCTTCTGCCTCAAACCTTCGCTTGCGGCGCTCTGGCCGTCGGCCTCGTCGTATTCGGCCTGCTCGGTCCAAAAGCCGAGCACGCATTGCACGCCCTGTTCAACACCCAGCTCGTTACCGGTCTCGGACTGATGGCCGGAGACGCGATACCCGTCTTCCCCCCCTCCCTTGTCGTCGGACTGTCCATCGGCAGTGTCCTTATCGGCGTGATCCCTGCCTATTTCTTCTATGTTTCCAGATCCTGGAACGTGAACACGTATTTCGAACGGTCCGGAATTATCAGGGGGCTGCACACCTTTCTCTGGAACAGGTGGTACATCAACAGCCTGTACAACTGGTTATTCGTGCGCGGCGTGATGCAGGCAGCCAGTATCGTCCGCGACAGGATCGAGGTTGCCGCGGATAGCGCCATCAACAAGAAAATCCCAGCCTCTGTATTTGCACTGGCCAGCATGTCCAATTGGTTCGACCAAAAAGCCATCGATGGAGTTGTGGACGGAACGGCCGGCAACTTCCAGAATACAGGATCAGCGCTTTCACAATTGCTCACGGGCAGGGTTCAGGATTATCTCGCCGCTGCCGTGATCCTCGCTCTGCTCGTCGGCGGAGTGACATGGCTGATGATCCTTTAAGCTCCTTGTGCCCGAGCCGACATATGCAACACGAACTCACACCGCTCCCGGAGTAGCCGAACATGCTCTACGCAGACTTTCCCGTGCTCAGCGCCTTGATCTTCTTTCCCCTCGTGGCGGCGATCGCCCTGGTCTTTCTGCGCAAGGACGAGACGATCCGGTATGTCACTCTGGCTGTGGGAATCCTTGAATGCCTGCTGCTCTTGCCACTTCTGGCCTTCGACCTTTCCACGGCCGAGTTTCAGTTTGTCGAACGGCTGACATGGATCGAGGCATGGAATATTCAATATTATTTGGGTATTGACGGCATCAGCATCCTGATGATCGTGCTTACGGTCCTGCTCCTGCCCTTGTGCGTGCTCTGCTCCTGGCGCTATATCGGGCAGCGCGTCAAGGAATTCCATATTTGCCTGTTGCTCATGACCACGGCGTGCATCGGCGTCTTCTGCGCCCTGGACTTTGTCCTGTTCTACATCTTCTGGGAAGCGATGCTGGTGCCCATGTTCCTGCTGATCGCGGTCTGGGGCGGCGCCCGGCGCAGGTACGCCTCCATCAAATTCTTCCTCTACACCTTGGCCGGGAGCACCCTGCTCCTGGTAGCCATCGTGGCCTTTTTCATCGCTGCAGGCACCTTCTCCATTCCTGACCTCATGGACCAGCGCTTCGGTCTTCGGTTTCAGCAGCTGACCTTCCTGGCCATGGCGTTGGCCTTTGCCATCAAGGTACCCATGTTTCCTTTTCATACATGGCTCCCGGCAGCCCACGTCGAAGCGCCCACCGCCGGTTCCGTTCTGCTGGCTTCCATCCTGCTCAAAATGGGAACCTACGGCTTTCTGCGGTTCTGTTTGCCCATCACGCCCGCCGCAAGTGAATTTTTCGCGCCATTGATGATTGTTCTGGCCGTCATTTCGATCATCTACGGTTCGTTTGTCGCCATCGGCCAGCAGGACATGAAAAAGCTTATCGCCTACTCCTCCGTAGCCCACATGGGGTTCGTCACCCTGGGCATTTTCGTTTTCGCCTTCCAAGGAGTTGAGGGCGCCATCATGCACATGGTCAACCATGGAATCATCACCGGTGCGATGTTCATGCTGGTCGGCCTGTTGTACGAACGCAGCCACAGCCGCGAGATCGATGACAATCTCGGGCTGAGCAGCCATCTGCCGATCTATACGGGTTTCCTGCTGCTCTTTTCCCTGGCCGCCTTTGGCTTTCCGGGAACCAACGGTTTTTTCAGCAAACTTCTGGTGCTGATCGGTGTCTTTGAGGCCAGCTATCTCCTGGGCGTTTTGTTCATCATCGGCTTGCTTCTCGGGCTGGCCTATCTGATGCGGCTCTTGCTGGCCGTGGGTTGGGGAACTCCCGCCAAAGGGGCCGGATGGAAGGACGTCAATTCAAGGGAATGGGCCTATTTGCTCCCCCTGCTCGTTCTTGTCTTTTATCTGGGGCTGGCACCTGGGCGGGCTCTGAACATCATGGGGCCGTCCATCGAAAATTTATTGATCAACTTTGATGATCATCGTTTTGTCTCCGAAGAGTACCAGGACACACGGCAACGTCCTCGCCAAATCATGATCCAGCCGGACATGATCCCGGAAAACAACGTGGCCCCGCAGCAACGGTCCAAGGCCATGGACTCAGTTCACCTCACCGCTCAACGGACGAATTGAACCACAACCAGCGATTCCTGTAGCGCTGGATTACGGATACGCAAGAGGAGACACGCCTTGCTGAACTTCACCCCTTCCCTGATCATTCCAGAACTGTACATGGTTGTCCTCTTGATCGTCCTGTTCGTGCAGACCGTCACGGACAAGATCAAGGACAGAACCGACTGGTTGGCCTATGCCTCCCTCGGCGGCGTACTCATTGCAGCGCTGTCCATGGAACAGTCCGGCATGATGTTCTACGATTCCTATCAAATTGACGGGTTGTCGCAATTTTTCAAGCTGATTGTCGTGCTCGGGCTGGCAATATGCGTTCTCAATGCCCTTCGGAACAACTCATTGGGCAAGACCAACAGAGCGGACTATTTCTTTTTCATGTTCATGAGCGCCTTCGGCCTCATGCTCCTGGCCAGCACCGTGGAGCTTTTCACGCTGTATATTTCTCTCGAACTAGCTTCCTATAGTCTGTACATTCTGCTTCCCCTGCGAAACGACAATCCCCAGGCCGTTGAAGGAGCCATCAAGTATGCCCTCTTCGGAGCCGTGGCCACGGCCATCGGCTTGTTCGGCGTATCCTACATCATCGCGGGACAACATACGACGTATCTCCATGAACTAGCCACTATGAACTGGTCCTTTGCCGAACAACCCATGGCGCTTGTCGGCCTTGGTTTGTTCTCTCTGGCGTTCCTGTACAAGCTGGCCTTGTTCCCCTTCCATTTCTGGGCGCCGGACGTGTATCAGGGAGCAAACAATGAAACCGCGGCGTTTGCCGCCACCTTGCCCAAGGTTGGGGCCATTGTCGTTCTTGTGCGCCTGATGAGCCTGGAGCCGGGCGTTGAGATAAAAATCATTCTGGCCATCTTCGCCACGCTTTCCATGACATTGGGCAATCTGCTCGCCCTTCGCCAGACCGATCTCAAGCGCCTTTTGGCCTATTCCAGCGTCGCCCACGCAGGTTTCGTGGTCATGGGGCTTGTGGCGGGAGGCATGTATGGACTTGCCGCCGCGTCCTACTATGCCCTGGTATATGTGGTCATGAATCTGACCATCTTCTGGGTGATCACCCGGATTTCGGATGACGGGCGCAATATCCAGCTTCACGACTTGAAGGGATTGCATCGCAGTTCGCCATTACTGGCTTTTGTCCTTGCCGTGGCGGCCTTCGGCCTGGTGGGTCTTCCGCCGACAGGGGGGTTTACCGGGAAACTGTTCCTGCTCAACGCGGCCTGGGGTGAAGGATTTTACCTCTTGGTCATCATAGCGGCGCTCAATACGGCCCTCGCCATCTTCTATTATTTGAACATGGTGCGCCATGCCTATACCATGGACCAGGATTCTCCCAGGTCCATCCAAGGGACCATGATCGGCGCAACGGTTGCCCTGGCACTTGCTTTGGGCGTACTGTTCTTGGGACTAATGCCACAGGGACTTTTTGACTTGCTGCTGCGGGCCAGTAATGCGCTGCTGCTGTGAGCGATACGGGTGCATCAACGGCAATAAACAGTTTTTACACAGGATAATATAGCTTAAGAAGCAAAGAAGGAGCATGACTCATGAGCAACTATTTCATCAAGATCGATCAGGACAGGTGCATCGGCTGCAAGGCATGCGAGGTTCATTGCAAGGCCAAGAACAGGGTGCCTACCGGAGCAAAATTGGGACAGCACGTGACATTGGGACCAATCGAAAAAAAGAATCAGGCAAAATACATGTACATGTTCATGCCCTGCTTCCACTGTGAACAGCCTTGGTGCGTCACAGCCTGCCCCACCGGGGCCATGACCAAACGGGAATCCGACGGAATAGTTTTCGTCAAAGCGGAACTCTGTGTCGGCTGCAAGGCCTGCATCATCGCCTGTCCCTGGAAGGTGCCGCAGTGGGACATGGTCAACGGCCGTGCAATCAAGTGCGACTATTGCCGGGACAGGGTGGATCAAGGGCAGAAACCGGCCTGCGTTACGGCCTGCACCACCCATGCCCTTTCATTTGTCAATCCGAATGTCGCCTCCAGCAAAACCAGGGAGGACTACGCCCACCAGGTTCTGCTCTCAGACCCGGAGCGGCAATGAATCAAGATGGGAATACAAGATCTAGGAAACTTGCCAGAAGCGGGCCTGCTGCTTTTCCCTCCAAGGCAAGAGTTGCATAACAATTTAACGCATGGAGGACAGGGTATGCACAAAAAATTGGTTCTGGTCTTTGCACTCTTGCTCGCCCTGGGAACTATGTTCCTGGCAACGGATCATTCCTGGGCGCAAGTAGGAGATTTACAACAAGCCATCGCTGAAGCGCCACAAGGAACCGACAGAGGGGAGATCGATCCCAACGCACCTCGAGGATATCTTGGCATTCCAGGGGCGCCTCAGATCAGCCTGATCCTCGCATTCTTCTGGGCTGTGTGGGTCGGCTGGATCTTTTCCACAGTGGGCGCATTCGGAGGCATCATGGCCGGCGTGGGACATATCACCATTTACGGACTCGGCAACTATGCCGGAACATTCCGTAATACCGCTCCCACCATCAACCGTGCGGTTACAGACTCCATTCGCGTATCCAACCAGTTTATGGTTGGTACCAGCGCCCTGATCTCATCCATCAACTATTATAAGATGGGTCGTCTCGTGTTGCCCGTGGCCGCAGCCTTGGCTATCGGTTCCATTGCAGGAAGCTATCTTATTCCGTTGCTGACGGCAGGAAAAGTGTCCTTTCGTGATTATGTCGGTTATTTCGGCATCTTTGTGCTGTTTCTGGGCTGCTACATGCTCTATGAAACCACGCCGCGCGGCTCTGCCGGGAAAAAGAAGGCCAAACAGGCTGCTGACGCATTTGAAACGACCATGAAAAGGAAACGCTCCGGCGAGAAAGTGGATACCAGCGAACTCGGTGTAAAAATGATCGCCTTCTCACCGAAACGGATCGTATTCACCTTCTATGGTGTCGAGTTCTCATTCAACCCGCTTCTTCCCATCTTCGGCGGTTTCATCATCGCCGCTATTGCCGCATTCCTGGGCGTTGGCGGCGGATTCATGCTCGTGCCCTTCCTGACCAGCGTCACCGGCCTGCCCATGTACCTTTCCGCCGGCACCTCGGCCCTGGCCGTGCTTATCGGAATGATCACCAGTATTCTGAGCTACCTGCAGCAGGGCGTACTCGTCCACTGGCCGCTGATCGGCACCCAGCTGGTAGGTATCGTGGTCGGCTCCATGGTTGGTCCATACACCTCCCAGTACATTTCCGACAAATGGCTGAAGCGCGTCTTCATCATCCTGGCCTTCTACGTCGGCTTGGACTTCATGGCCCGCGGCTTCCTAGGAAAGAACATCATGACCATGTTCTTCGGGTAGCAGAATAAACGACTATCTCGACCATCAAGGGCTGACGTTTCGGCGTCGGCCCTTTTTTTTCATCCTTCTTTGCGATAGGTATAAATATGCATGAATTTCATGAGTTCACTCTTGCAGCCTATCACTGGCTGGATTCCGTTCTCATTTCGCCCTACCGCATGATTTCCAATCCTGCCGGCGGTTTCTTCTTCGGAACGTTCATTCTCTGCCTCTGGTGCACCCTGATAGGGGAGCTGACAGCACTCGGCGTCGGACGAATGAACCGGGCCCATATCCGAAAATTGGAACAGGAATCGATCCGTCTGCACAATCTTTCAGTGAAAGCGATCATTCACAAGGACAAGGAAAGCTACCGGGCTTGCAACAAAATGGCCAACGAAGCCTGGGGAAAATACTTCTTCGCCACCATTGGCCAAGGAGCTTCCACACTGTGGCCTGTTCCCTTTGCTTTGGCCTGGATGGCAACACGATTCCAGGCCATTGAGTTTGAACTGGCGTACCCCATTCCGCTGCTTCCGGAGATCGTAGGATACCCGGCAGTGTTCCTGCCCATGTACATTCTGGTCCGGATCTGCTTCGCCAAACTCAAACCGTGGCTGCCCTTCTTCCATGATGACACGCCCAAACTCCGCCGGCCCGGACAGGAAGAAGAAAAGATGATCACCTGGGCGGATGTGGACAAGCACAAGGGGTTGCCGGGGTGACTTCAAACATTCAAATCCACCGGCCCGCAAAGCTGAAGCATGGGTGTGACTGACCGTCATGCACATCTGTTAACGACGATCTTCCGCAACGGAGCCATTAATCCAGGAGATGAATATGAAAATCCGCCACCTTTTGTTATTGCTCCATCTTATGGCGTTTTTCCTGCTATCGGCTTGCGGAGATCAACCCACACCGGTCAAGGTTGATCTGGACGAACGCGAGGAGGTCACGCCGGGTTCCCATCAGCCAGTAATCACCTACGCCTACCTGCCCCAGTTCTCGCACACCGTTTCCTTTGAACGACACCAGCGCCTTGTCCAGTATCTGTCCGAGATTACAGACTTGAATATCCGCCAGATCTTTCCGGAAACCTTTCATGAGCACATGCTCATGCTTGCCCAGGGTAAAATCGACATTTCCTACGCGAATCCGTTTGTTTACGCTCTGACGGCAGAGAGATCCGGAGCAAAAGTATTTGCCAAAATCATCGAAATGACAGGAGAAGCGTCTTTTGGCGGCCTGATCATCACCCGCGCCGACAACCCGGACATCCAAACCCTGGATGATTGTCGCGGCAAACGCTGGATTGCCGTGGACCAGTTTTCGGCGGGCGGATATCTTTTCGGGTTGGGTCATTTTCTGGATCACGGCATCCATCCAGAAGATTTTGCTGAAATCGTTTTCGCTCCTGGCCCTGGCGGCAAACAGGAAAGCGTGATTCTCGGAGTTTACGCCGGACGCTACGATGTAGGTACAGTGCGTGAAGGTGCCCTGGAACTGTTGGAGGACAAGATCGATCTTTCGCAAATTCGAATTCTGGCTCGCACCCAGCGGTATCCCGGCTGGAACTTTTCGGCCCGTCCAGGTCTTGCTGTTGAGATTGTCGAGGCCATTAAGAATGCCATGCTCGCTCTGGATTTCGGCAATCCCGAACATCGCTTGATTCTGGAAAGAGCAGCCATGCGCGGGATCGTTGCTGCCCAGCCCGGGGATTTCGATGCCGTACGCGACCTGGTCCGCCGGGCTGAACTCCAATAAAGACGGCACTAACAGGCGCTCTGTCGATAACGGTTGGATCCGTGAATCATGCGCTCCATTTTCCATTACTTATCCCGACGATCCTTCCAAGCCAAGATCAACCTCGGCCTGGCTTTGATCATCATCTGCTTTGGCCTGCTCCTGGGTTTCATGAGCCATGCCGTGAGCTCACGCGCCATTCTCGAAGAAACGCTCAAGCGTGGCCAAAGTCTGGTCGTGAACCTTTCCGCGCGTTCCGTGGAATCCATTCTGTCCATGAATTTTCTGCGCCTCACGGTCCTGACCACGGAAGTTGTCCAGATCGGCAATGAAAAGGACATCGTGTACGCCTTCATCCTGGATCGCCACGGCCAGGTTCTGGCTCACAGCTTTCGAGATGGCTTTCCTGTGGCCCTGCGTCTGGCCAACCAGGTAGAGGACCATCAAGCATATTCCATCCAGTTCCTGGATACCGGCGCCGAACGCATCTATGACTTCGCCGCTCCTGTCATGCTGGACGAGACCCGCCTGGGGACGGTGCGTGTGGCCTTGTCCTACAGCACCATCAAGGCCTCCATCGACCGGCTGATGTGGTTGAACATGCTCATGACCGCAGGAGCGACACTGCTGGCGCTGATGGGCGGCAGCTTCTTCGCGCGCACCGTTACCCGGCGCGTCAATGCCCTTCGACAGTCAGCCGAGGCCGTGGTCAAGGGCGATCTGGACGTGCAGGTGAGCCCGCTTCTTGAGCGTAATTGCTGGGAAATCATGGATTGCGATCAAGAGCACTGTCCTGCCCGTGGAGACCGCCAGCGCCGCTGCTGGTACATCGCCGGAACTTTTTGTCCCGACTGCGGAACGGGTGGTTTTCCGGAGAAAGTCGACAACTGCCTGAATTGTCCCGTCTACCGCCGCAATGCCGGCGACGAAATTCAAAGCTTGGCCGAATCCTTCGAATACATGGCGCTGACCCTGAAAAATCACATTGAGGAACTGCGCCTCTCCAGAAAAAATCTCAGCCTGCAAAAACAACTGTTGAAGACCATCCTGGACGTTACCCCTGACCTGGTCGCCCTCCAGGACGACAATCTCGTATACTTGGCCGTCAACAAGGCCTTTTGCAGCCATTTGAGCCGGGATGAAAATGAGATTGTCGGAAGCACGGACTTCGATATTTTCAACCCGGACCAGGCGGACCAGAACTATCACGAGGATATGCAGATCCTAATGACGAAACAGCCCCTGTCCAAGGAAATCATGACCCGGGGGAGCAAGGGCAAGAAATGGCACCATGTCGTGAAAGTCCCGGTGATCGAGAATGACCGGATCATCGGCCTACTCTCCACAGCCAGGGACATTACCGTGGTCAAGCAGTACCAGGAAAAGCTGATCCACTCCCAGAAGATGGAAGACCTGGGGCGTTTGGCCGGCGGCGTGGCTCATGAAATCAACACTCCCTTGAGCATCATCCTGGGATACGCCCAGTTGCTGCTCAAGGACATCCCCAACAGCGACCCCGTGGCACAGGATGTGGCCATCATCGAAAAGCAGGCTCAGGCCTGCCGCAAAATTGTTGCCGACCTGCTCAGTTTTTCCAGAAATACGGAAAAGGATCAGGCGCAGATCAACATCAACCAATCCCTTCGGGAAGTGGCGGACCTGGTGGAACACATCTTCCGCCAGAACCGGATCGTGATCATCAAGGAACTCGACGACCTGATCCCGCCTGTCACCGGGGACAAGGAACGCCTCAAACAGGTCTGGATGAATCTGCTCAACAACGCCGCGGATGCCATTGGCACGGACGGCTGCATCATGATCAAGACCAAGCTCTGCGCCCACCGCCGCCGCCTCGTGGTCTCCGTTGCGGATACGGGCAGCGGCATCCAGGAAGAGGATCTGGATAAGATATTTGAACCCTTCTTCACCACAAAACCTGTGGACAAGGGCACGGGACTCGGACTTTCGGTCACTTTCGGCATCATCAAGGACCACGGCGGACGGATCAGCGCGTTCAGTCCCGTACCCAGCGAGTATAATGATAATTATCCGGCTTGCGAGGGCGAACTCGGCCCCGGCACGGTGTTCTTTGTCGAGCTTCCCCTGGAGGGGAATACCATGCCCGACGACGAGTGCGTGGACATTCCCAAGAGGACATGATTGCTGTCTGCTCAACAGCCTGCCGCATTCTGAGCAATTACATCATCATTGATGTCGATAACGTACGATATCCGGTACAGTCCAACTATTAGGAGAACCTGATGGCAGAAATTCTTGTTCTGGACGACGTGCAGGACGTGGGCGTGATGATCCGCCGCATCCTGACCCGCAATGGACACAATGTGCATGTCTACAGTGACGAGGAACCGGCTTTTGAGCATGCCCGCGCCACCCCGCCTCACCTGGCCATCCTGGATATCAAGCTCAAAAAGATGAGCGGTGTGGAAGTGCTCGAAGAGCTGAAAAAAATAAATCCGGATATTCGGGTAATGATGCTCACCGGCTATCCAACCCTGGAAACAGCCAAACAGGCCATGCAGCTCGGAGCCGATGAATACTGCGTCAAGCCCATCGATATTGATGAGCTTGTGGAAAAAACAGCGCAGATTCTGGCCAAAGCCGGCCAAGCCTGATCATGGCATTGCAAAAGATTACATCCTGGGCTGAGCGGATTTTCTCACCGGACAAGGTGGTCTTGCGGCGATTCAACATGTTTCAGAGCCTGTTGCGGGAAGACAGGAAGTGCCTCAAACTGATCACAAAGCTGGAGGAAATTCATCATCGTCCCATCCCTACGGACTGGTCCCGCATTGCCATGCTTGTCCAGGCCTTGTCGACGGCGACGCACCGCTTGATTGACTGCCTGGTGGCAATGCGTCCCGGAACGTACGACCCTCTGACGCACAGCCACTCACGCATTTCGGCGGATCTCACGGGTTTGCTGCCAGAACCCGAGATCATCACCAGCCCACCCTATGCCCTGCCTCTGGACAAGGCCTGGGAGCACCCGCAGATGCTGGGCGGCAAAGCCCTGGCTCTGAGTCGCATCCGGAAGGAAACAAGGATTCCCGTCCAACCCGGGTTTGTGATCACCACCAATGCCTTTCATGCGTTCCTGGAGGAAAACAATCTGCAGCAGGTCATTGCCCGCGGCCTGCGCGGACTGAATCTGCAACGACCGGATCGACTGCGGAAAATCTCGGATAGTCTGCAGCGGGCCGTCATGGCGGGCAAGGTGCCCGACATCGTTCAAACACGCATCCTCGCCGCCATACAAGACGTCGCCGGTACGGATCAATCCACTGTCTGGGCCGTACGCAGCAGCGCCAGTGCCGAGGATGGCGAGGTTTCCTTTGCCGGACAGTATGCCACGGTGCTCGATGTGCGCCAGGAAGACATCTGCGAGGCCTACAAGACCGTACTGGCCAGCAAGTACGCTCCCCGGGCCTTGACCTATCGCCTGCATTACGGCCTGGACGACAACCAGACTCCCATGGCCGTACTGGTGCTGCCCATGATCGCGCCGCGCGCCAGTGGAGTAATGTACACCATGGATCCCCTGGACATGTGCAAGGGATCATGTCTGGTCATCACGGCCGTTCCCGGCCTGGGAACCCGCCTTGTGGACGGCAGCGCGGTTCCGGACATCTTTCTGATTTCCCGGAACGACCCCAAGCATTTCCTGGCCAAACAGCCGGCGCCGGAGGAAGGATCGTCAGGCACCGGTTCCCAAAATGCGCAGAGAAACACTCTTTGCCTGGATGATGCAGCGGCAACTACTTTGGCGGAATGGGGCCTTGAACTGGAAGCCTTGACCGGCGCTCCCCAGGATGTGGAATGGGCGCAAGATCAGATGGCCAACCTGACAATACTTCAGTCCAGGCCCATCCACATGCCCGAGGATGGGACGGATCCGGAAGCCCTCTTCCACGATCAGCCCCAAGATACGCCTGCCCCTTCAAACCACGTTGCCGTGCTGTTGGAAGTGGGCACTCCGGCCAGCGTGGGCATTTCCACGGGCCCGGTCCACCACATTACCGGCGAAGGAGACATCAGCGAAATCCCTTCCGGCAGCATTCTCGTCACGCCGAATATCCCGCCCAGCCTTGTGCACGTGGTGCACAACGTTAAGGCGGTGCTTGCCGAACATGGCAGCAAGGCCAGCCACTTTGCCTCCGTGGCCCGGGAATTCGGCCTTCCGCTGGTTGTCGGACTTGGTAGCCTGGCAACAACATTGGCCCAGGGGCAAACCGTCACCGTGGATGCCTACCGGGGCGTTGTCTACGACGGTGAAGTTCGGGAATTGCTCGAATGGCAGGAAAAGCAAAAAAGCAGGCCTACCTTTCCGTTCCAACGTAAAATGAAGCCCCTCATGGAACTGATCAGCCCACTCACCCTGACCGACCCGGCGTCATCGAGTTTTGCACCTGAAAGTTGCCGGACCTATCACGATCTTGTTCGCTTTGTTCACGAAAAAGGCACCCAGGAGATGTTTTCTTTGGTGGAAGCCAAGGGTCGTGGTTTACGAAGCAGCAAGAGCCTGGAAGCCGACATCCCCATGGTTATGCAGGTCCTGGATCTTGGCGGCGGCTTGCGCGAATCGGCTCAGAGCGTAAAAACCGTGCGACCGGAGGATTTCCTCAGCGCTCCCATGCAGGCTGTCTGGAGCGGTCTGTCTGATCGGGACATCACTTGGTCCAAGGGGCTGGTGCATGTCGACTGGGAACGTTTCGACCAGGTCAGCGGTGGGATCTTCAGCCTTAAATCGTCCCTTCTGGCCAGCTACGCCCTGGTGGCCGCCAACTATGCCCATTTACTGCTGCGCTTCGGTTATCACTTCGCGGTCCTGGACGCTATGTCCGGCTCGCGTCCCGAAGAAAACCACATCCAATTCCGCTTCAAGGGTGGTGGGGGCTCACCGGAAAAAAAGATCTGGAGGCTGGCCATGATTGGCAGGGTCTTGAGTCGTTTCAACTTCCGCGTGGAGATCAACGAGGACATGCTTGAAGCCAAATGTATGCGCTTGGGTCATGAAGCCACCCAGTTGCGGCTGCGTGTGACTGGATACCTGCTGGGCTGCACTCCGTTGCTGGACATGGTTCTCGAAAGCGAAGATCATGCACTGGCCATGGCCGAAGAGATGGCAAAAAAATGGCAGAATGAAGGCAATAAGAATGAGTGAAGCAGCAGGATATCCCATTTACTGGGTCACTGATCATTTGGCCACAGGCCCAGCGCCCATGTCCTACGATCATCTGGATAGCCTCAAGGCAGCTGGTGTCGACGCAATAATGAACCTTTGCGCGGAGTACTGCGACCTGCACGACATTGAATCCCAGCAAGGCTTCGAAGTCCACTATCTGCCCATTGAAGACGAGGAAACTCCGCAGTTGCAAGCTTTGGAGGCAGCCCTGGCTTGGCTGGACGAGTCCATATACCTGGGCAAGAAGGTCTACGTACATTGCCGCCACGGCATCGGGCGCACCGGCACTATCATTTCCGCTTATCTCCTGCGCCGCGGATTGGGCAGCAAACTCGTCAAACAGAAAATCAAGAAGCTGCGCTCCCAGCCCGCCAACTTCGATCAGTGGTGGCTGGTGCGCAAAATTGGCAAAAAAGAGGGTCGCCTGACCATTCGCGAACCCTCTTTGGAATGGAAGACCCTTGTGGATTTGCGCCCTTTTTTCGCGGACCATGAAGCCTTGCTCGCGGAAATCGACGCCCGTTTGCAGCAACAAGAAGATGCTTCGCTTTGCGGCCAGGGTCATGCTGCCTGCTGCACCAGTTGCGTGGAAATTTCGCTGATCGAGGCTGCCTTTCTGACGCATCATTTGAATCGGAAACTGCATAGCGCCCAACGACTGGCTGCGATAGATCGCTGTTCCGAGGTTACCCGGACGTGTCGCGCTTTACGGAAATTATCCGCGGGGGAACCGGAAGAGGAATTCGCCCGCCTGTATGCGCAACAATCCATAATCTGCCCCTTGTCCCAGGAACAGCTCTGCCTGATTTTCGCATCACGCCCTCTGGACTGCCGATTTTTCGACTTGCCGGACATACAGGAAAACAGGGATTTCATCGAAAACTGCCGCCAACGAACCGAAAAATCATCCCAGGGCCTTTTTCTGGCTCTGACAGGAAGTTTTTCCAACCGCAAACATATCACCTTCCCTTTGGTGGACGTCGTTTCCGGTAGATTCGTGCAGTCCTTCTTTCACCTTTTATCCGGCGATCTCGCCTGATGTTGACAGAACACCTTCATCTCTGAGAACCATCTCATTTTCAAATACCCGAAACAAAGCTACCCAGCTCATCACTCTATAGGTATAACTGGATTCGTCCTTCGCTGGCACGACTGATTCGGCAACGGGTCATATAAAAGAGTCATTCCCGGGCGCAGGCGGGAACTATTGCCGATGAATCCATACCCGGAACAAGCTGAGTCGCTGCCTCTTTTTTTGACCAAATACTATAAAGCGATCGGACATAAGGAGCAACACATGCATGAAGTGAGCCTTGGGCAAACCATACAAGATTATCTGACAGGCGATGAATTGGAGATGACGACCTATGAAGATCTGCGACAGGGGTTGGCCCGGATGCTTGTTGAGGAAAAAGGATACCCAAAAGAAAAAGTGATCCCAAAAGTCGAGATCAAATACGATGTGGACGATAAGCCGTTTTCACGGAACGTGGACCTGCTGGTTTATGATGATCAGGGAAAACCGGTCCTGGCTCTCCTTTTCTGCTCTGGCACTCCGGAATCATACACTCGTGAGGCCGTCTACGCCGGCAGGCTGGTTCCAGAGGGGCCGACTTCCCTGGTCGTGGTGACGGACAGCAAGGATGCTCGCCTGTTGCGAACCATGGACGGCAAAGTCCTGGACAGTGGGTTTGCAGCAATTCCCTCCTGGGATGCTCTCCAAAAACTGCTTCGCGACAATCCGGCACCGAAACTGGATCCGGCCAGGGTACTCCGCGAGCAGCGAGTGTTTTACATGTACAGCGGTTTTCTGGAAAGCTGCTGCGGCAAAACGTGCCCAGAGCCCTGACAATCTTTTTGTAATTGAATTTTTTGAAGCATTTTCGAACACATACATGTCTTCTGTAGCCTTCTGGAAGACGGGCCGAGCTGGGGTGCGGCGGTCCCAGGCAAGATGCAATACCGCAATTGGCATGCACGTGATGTGCTGAGGAGGTATAGTCAAAACAAAAAGCCCGCTTCTAAGGAAGCGGGCTTTTTGTTTTTGGAGAGAAAGTTCTGGCGACGTCCTACTTTCCCACGGTTAGAACCGCAGTATCATCGGCGCTGGAGGGCTTAACTACCGAGTTCGGAATGGGATCGGGTGTGTCCCCTCCGCCCAGGTCACCAGAACTAATTTTTATAGGTGTTTTGTGATTGTCTTGCGAGGTATTCCAGAGGTATCTGGGTTGCAAGGTGTATGATCACGCATCACCGATCATAGGGAATGAAGAATAGAGAGGTTAAGACTCACGGTCTATTAGTACTGGTCAGCTGAGCGTATTGCGACGCTTACACCTCCAGCCTATCAACCTGGTGGTCTACCAGGGACCTTT